>DATMQC010000152.1:0-10810 GCA_035567275.1 Chthoniobacterales bacterium
CCACATTGCATGAAAATCCAGGTCCGTTACAACAATCGAGAGGTGAGCATCCAGGAGACTTTTCGCAATCAGATGAGAAATAATGCCAGCCGGCATGAAATGCGTGCAGACAGTGATATGCGGATTGAATTGGCGAATGAACTTTACCAGTGGACCTGTATTCAGGCGATCCAGCATCAGGCGCATTCCGTCGGTCTTCCAAGGTTCGTCGCTCTCCTTGTACCACCATCCGAGGAATTCAGGAGCGTTCTGGACAAGGCGGGCATAAAGCTTCGAATAGAAGTCCCGGAACAACTTGTTTGTGAAATCAAGCGCGTCGCTATGCACCACCTCACCGACTTTCGGATGCTCTCCGAAGACCTTGGTCAGCGCCTCGCCAGCTCGGACATGGCCGGTTCCCGCGCTGGTCGAAATGATCAAAACTCGCTTCTTCATCGTTAATCTGGATGTGCTCCCCGCCTCGGGCCTTGCCGAAGGCCCATTTTGAACGCAACGACGTCATCGCTATATGCGAGACAGTACACTAGTGTTATTTCGGGGACAGGACACCAGCAGCAGAATGTACTAAAATTGGGGAAAAGGGAAATTGCGGTAGTTCTCGTTCGACAAGACAGCGATACCAAGTAGGGGTTAAGCTCAGTATGAACAAGGTGCGAGTATGGACCGGTACTCCTCACCCTTTGGGTGCGACTTTGACCGGCGAAGGGGTTAACTTTGCTCTCTATTCGGAAAACGCGACCGGCGTGGATCTTTGCCTGTTTGAGCACGCCGATGCGGACCATGAGGCGGTCAGGGTCCGAATGACAGAGCGGACCGACCATGTCTGGCATGTTTCGCTTCCTGACATCCGAGCGGGGCAACTGTATGGGTACCGTGTTTACGGCCATTACGAGCCGTTAGACGGGCATCGATTTAATGCTTCAAAGATTCTCATCGATCCTTATGCCAAAGCGATTGCCGGAAAGATCAAGTGGGGTCCTGAGATGTTCCCATATCCGTTGGGCGATGCTCAGGAGGACCTTACGCGGGACTATCGAGACAACGCAAAATACGTGTCAAAATCTGTAGTCGTTGATACCGCTTTTGCCTGGGGCAGGGATCAACGACCCCAGATTCCGCTTCACGAGTCGATTATTTACGAAGTGCATGTTTGCGGTTTCAGCAAACTTTGGGACAAAGCTCCGGAGGAGGTTCGCGGGACCTATGCCGGACTGGCATCTCCTGCGGCCATCAAGTATTTCAAAGATCTCGGGGTAACAGCGATCGAGCTTCTGCCGGTGCACGAGCATGTCGATGACAGCATCCTGCTGGATCGCGGCCTCTCAAACTATTGGGGCTACAATTCCATCGGTTATTTCGCGCCTGAATCCACCTATTCAAGCAAAGGGGTATTGGGCGGCCAGGTAACCGATTTCAAAGAGATGGTCCGCGAACTGCATCGCGCCGGACTCGAGGTTATCATCGATGTGGTTTACAACCATACAGCCGAAGGAAATCACCTCGGCCCCACGCTCTCGTTCAAAGGCGTCGATAATTCGGCCTACTACCGCCTGGTGCCCAATGACCGCCGTTTTTATATGGATTACACCGGCTGCGGCAACACGCCCGACACTCGCAACCCAAGGCTGCTTCAACTCATCGCCGATAGCCTTCGCTATTGGGTAACTGAAATGCATGTGGATGGGTTCCGCTTCGACCTGGCGTCGACGCTTGGTCGCGAAGATCATTTTGTCGAGCGAGACGCCGGGTTCTTCGACATTCTTTTGCAAGACCCTATTCTGTCACAGGTAAAGCTCATCGCCGAACCCTGGGATGTCGGCGAAGGAGGGTATATGGTCGGAAATTTTCCTGTTCCGTGGTCGGAATGGAACGGTAAATATCGGGACTGCGTTCGTCGCTTTTTGAAGGGTGATCACGACACCATGGGAGAATTCGCCTCCCGGATAACGGGCAGTCCGGATCTTTATGAGCAGCAGGGAAAACGCCCCTATGCCAGCATCAATTTTGTGACTGCGCACGACGGATTCACGTTGAGAGATCTTGTTTCATATAACGAGAAACACAACGAGGCGAACGGGGAAGAAAATCGCGACGGGGATAGCAACAACAACTCATGGAACTGCGGCGCGGAAGGACCCACCGACGATCCGGTCGTAAATGCGCTTCGAAGACGCCAGCAACGCAACTTCCTCGCCACTTTAATTCTCTCTCAGGGAGTCCCGATGATAAACGCCGGAGACGAATTTTCGCGCACTCAACAAGGAAACAATAATACCTACTGCCAGGATAATCCATTGAACTGGTTCAATTGGAACTGGGACGACGACGCCAAAGCTCTGTTTGATTTTACAAAACGCATCATCAAATTTCGAAAAGACCATCCGGTCTTTCGGCGGCCCAAATATTTCATGGGAAGGCGGATTCGGGGATCCGATGTCAAGGACATCATGTGGTTCAATCCATCCGGAGCTGAGATGAATGACCAGGACTGGACAAATGGATTCGCGAAATGTCTCGGGATGCTGGTGAGCGGATCAACCATTGATATTCGAGATTTCAAGGGAGAACCGATTCACGATGACACTTTCCTTTCGTTGTTTAATGCTCATTACGAACCGTTAACGTTTATCTTGCCAGGACGGGAAGAGATTCGATGGGAATTGCTTCTCGACACAAGCAAAGAGCGGGGTTTTCTCAAAACCCACAAAGTAACCTCGGCAGGCGAAGAGGTCGAATTGGTCGACAGAAGCATCTGTCTATTGAAGCTTTCCGAAGGCGAAGAGAGCTTTGCTCGAGAAGAATCCTGGACGACCAAAGCCGGGAAAGCTCCCTCTAAGGTGCCCAGTAAACCCGCTGAACCAGTAACCGATGGACAATAGACTATATTCTCAAGGAGCGGAAATAGTGCCAGGGGGAGTCTCGTTCCGGACCTGGGCGGACCGACGGAAACAAGTGTCTGTGGCCATTTTCGCAGAGGATGGAAGCATCCTTCGCGAACTGTCGCTCTCCGAGGAGGGCGACGGCTATCGCAGTGCCCTTGATCCGGCGTCGGGCGTGGGAGCACTCTACAAGTATCGGATCGACGGCAATCTCTTTCCGGATCTCGCTTCCCGTTTTCAACCGAAGGGTGTCCATGGTCCATCGCAAGTAGTTGATGGAAGGTCGTTCACCTGGACGGATTCGACCTGGGCTCGACCTAAACTTGGGGAGCTCGTCATTTACGAGCTGCATGTCGGTACCTTTACCACCGAAGGAAAATTCGCCTCGATAATAGAGCATTTTGAGCACCTCAAACGTACTGGGATCAATGCAATCGAATTGATGCCGATCGCAGACTTCGCGGGAGACAGGAACTGGGGTTATGACTGTGTTTCTATTTACGCCCCCGCGCACGTTTACGGCTCGCCTGAGGAACTACGAATGCTTGTGAACGCGGCGCATCAAGCCGGTCTGGCGATCCTTCTGGACGTGGTCTACAACCATCTGGGACCCGACGGAAATTACATGAGCGTGTACTCCGAGCGGTACTTTAACGCCGCGCACCATACCCCCTGGGGCGCCGCATTCAATCTCGACGGCGAAGAGTCTGGTCCGGTCAGGAGTTTTTTTGCTGAGAATCCTCAATACTGGATCAGGGAATTTCATGTCGACGGTTTCCGCCTCGATGCGACGCACGCCATTCCGGACCAATCGCCCAAGCACCTCATTCAGGAGATCGCAGAGAAAGTCCAGGCGCGCGGCTCACTCGTGATCTGCGAGGATCCGCGAAATGATCGCAAACTGGTGCTTTCCCGCGAGCAAGGTGGATATGGTTGTGACGGGGTGTGGGCCGATGACTTTCATCACGTGGTTCGCGTGCAGATGACGAAGGAATGGGAAGGCTACATGGGATACTTCAAGGGAACGATGAAAGAACTGGTAAAGACGCTCCGCTTCGGCTGGCTCTTTACCGGCCAATTACAAAAGGACGGCATACGTCGCGGAACCAGGCCGGGGGACATTGAACCGGAGCATTTCATCCATTGCATCTCGAACCACGATCAAGTCGGCAATCGGGCCTTTGGCGATCGCATTAACCGGATCGTATCACCGGCTTCCTATCGAGCCGCATCTGCATTGCTTCTCGTGGGACCCTATACGCCTATGCTGTTCATGGGGCAGGAATGGGCCGCATCGACGCCGTTTCTGTACTTCACGGACCATCACGACGAACTGGGCAAAGGCGTAACGAAAGGTCGCCGTAAGGAGTTCTCCGAGTTCTCCGATTTTCGCGATCCGGAAAAACGCAATCGAATTCCCGACCCGCAAGCTTTGCAGACTTTCCTGGATTCGAGACTGAATTGGCCTGAAGTAGCGGAGTCATCGCATCGAGAGCTCCTCGCTCTTTACACAGATTTTTTAAGATTTCGTCGAACCGAACTCAGGGATCGCCGGCGGCGACGCTGGCGAATAGCCCGGGTCTCGGACACTGCGATCGGTCTGCGTTACCGGCGCGGAAGAGCGGGCGACATTCTTGTCCTGGCGCAGCTTTTGGCGAACGACAGCAGAATTGAATTGGAATCAACTCTGCTTCAGCCCAAGGCGGGGCGAACCTGGCGCCGTAGTCTATCCTCCAATGAGAAGGTCTACGGAGGTGACCGCACCGGGTATTTTGATCCGGAACAGAGACAATTCGTTCTGGCCGAACCAGAACTGATCGTCTTTTCCGAACAATAACTGGAGGAAATAGGAGATGGCATCTCGACTGCGCATACCAACTGCAACCTATCGGTTGCAGTTCAATCGGCATTTTACGTTCAAGGACGCAACGAATATCATCCCGTATCTGCAGAGGCTCGGGATCAGCGACATCTACAGCTCACCGTTTTTTCGCTCGCGTCCTGACAGCGATCATGGCTACGACGTCAGTAACCACAACGAACTGAACGCGGCAATCGGAACCCGGGAAGAGTTCGATACAATGGCAGCCACGCTGAAGCAGGCTGGTCTGGGCCAGATTGTCGACTTTGTGCCTAACCATATGGGCATCATCGATCCCCGGAATGAGTGGTGGATGGATGTCCTCGAGAATGGCCCAAGTTCGCGGTTCGCGCCCTTCTTTGATATTAATTGGGATCCGCTAAAGGAGAGACTTCAAAATAAGGTGCTCCTTCCTGTTCTCGGTGATCAGTACGGCCGCGTACTTGAACGCGGCGAGTTTCATTTGCGGTTCAGAGAAGGGGCCTTCTATCTCACCTATTATGACTGGGTTTTTCCGCTTAACCCGCGAACTTACAATTTCATCCTTCGACTCGCGCTCGATAAGCTGAGCCAATACTCGGACGAAGATATGTATCTTGATCTGGAAAGCATTCTTACCGCGCTGGAATACCTCCCGAACCGCACCGTTGTCGAAGAGGAAAAAGTCCGGGAACGTGCGAGAGAAAAGGAGGTCGTCAAGCGCCGAATCTTGCGGCTTTGCGTTGAATGCCCCCAGGTCCAAGATGCCATTGAGCTTGCGATCAAACATCTCGAGGGACGCGTTGGTGATCCGCATTCGTTTGATAGACTGGACGAACTGCTTGATGCGCAGGCCTATCGGCTCAGTTACTGGAGAGTGGCAGCTGAAGAGATCAATTACCGACGTTTCTTTGATGTAAACGAACTGGCTGCGATTCGCGTCGAGAATACGGTCGTTTTCAATACCATCCACAAGTTTATCTTTGAGCTACTCGAGATTGGAAGCGTCACAGGTTTGAGGATTGATCACGTAGACGGACTTTATAATCCCAAGCAGTATCTCACCCAACTGCAGGAGCATTATTCGGGATTCGCGAACACCGATCTCGCTGATTCGGGGCCAGAACTGTATCTGATCGTCGAAAAGATTCTCGCCGAAGAAGAGAAACTTCGAAGCGATTGGCCTGTATTCGGTACGACCGGGTACGACTTTACGACCGACGTAACACAGCTTCTCGTGGACCCGACCCACGGCGAGCAATTCTCGAAGATCTATCGCGACTACATCGAGCGTTACGTTCACTTTGAATCATTGATCTACGAGAAAAAGAAGCTGGTCATGGACGTAGCGCTGGCCAGTGACATTGAAGCGCTGGGGCATATGCTAAGCCGCGTCTCGGAACGTGATCGTTTGCACCGGGACTTCACAATCGATTCGCTTAGCACGGCCGTTCGCGAGCTGATCGCGTGCTTCCCGGTCTATCGCACTTACATCACCGCCGAATCTGGTGTTTCAGAGACCGATCGTCAGGTCATCCTTCGAGCCGTCCGAACAGTCAAGCGGCGTAACCCTGCCATCGACGTTTCGATTTTTGATTTTCTGCGCGACATGCTGCTTCTGGAAACGTTTGATCATTTCACTGACGAGACCCGGCGGCTGCAGCTTGATTTTGTTTTAAAATTTCAGCAGTGCACGAGTCCTATCATGGCGAAGGGGCTGGAGGACACGGCATTCTATATTTTCAACCGCCTGGTTGCGCTCAATGAAGTGGGAGGGGCGCCGCAGTTCTTTGGCATTAGCCTGGAGCGTTTCCACGAAAGGAACCGAGCACGCCTTAGCGAAACGCCGCACACGCTCCTTGCTTCGACCACGCACGATACCAAGCGAAGTGAGGATGTCCGTGCGCGGATTGCCGTGCTGAGCGAGATTCCCAGCGAATGGCAGAACTGGATTTACGAGTGGCGCAAGATTAATTCCGCTCGCAAGTCTAACGTCGACGGCGAGGCCGCTCCGAGCCCCAACGAAGAATATCTGCTCTATCAAACACTTTTGGGGACCTGGCCGCTTTCACCCGACGCCGTTGACCAGACCTATTTGGCAAGGATGCAGCGCTATCTGCTTAAGGCAATCAAGGAAGCAAAGGTCAACAGCAGTTGGATCCAGCCAAACGAGGAATGGGAAAATGCGGTAACCCGTTTCATCGGGGAACTGCTCGAGCCGAATCACTCGTTCCGCGCTCAGTTCGAACCCGCCGCAAAAAGAATCGCCTGGCATGGGATGTTGAACTCGCTGACGCAAACGATCCTGAAACTTACCGTGCCCGGAGTGCCCGACATCTACCAGGGAAACGAGCTGTGGGAGTTTACTCTGGTTGATCCCGACAATCGTCGTCCAGTAGACTACGTTTTCAGGGAAAGGATTCTGGCGGAACTCGAAAAGGAGAACGCGGAATCCCTGTTCGGATCCTGGGAAAATGGCCGGATCAAAATGTTTGTTCTCACGCGTCTTTTGAACCTGCGACGCACTGCATCCCAGCTCTTCCAAAAGGGTAATTATGCTTCTTTCTACGGGGAGGGCGAGTTTGCGGATTGCTGCGTCGCATTCTCACGAGAACTGGATTCGCAAAAGATTCTTGTGATAGTGCCACGATTCACTACGCGGCTGAGCAGCGCGGATCGCGGTTTCGATTGGAAGGAAACGGAGCTCCTCGTCGATTCGGGCGCCGGACCCATGAGAGATCTGTTCACTGGGCGGACGATCCCCAAAGGATCAGATTCTATCCCGCTCAAGAATCTCGATGCATTTCCGTTCGCTGTATTTCATAATCTTCCAGGATTTGAATGACGGGTTTGTCTGGAGGGGAGTTGCTTGCAACTCCCGCAGTTTCGCCAATGCAACCATATAATCTTTTACCACGCATCCGGGCGTTGCGGGCAACGCCCCTCCAGCCCCTCAGGCGCTTCCCCTGGATTGATCGCGTCGAGGACGCGCTTGCATCCTACCCGAAAGGCGCCCCAGCCCTGGCCGGAGTTTCTGGCGGAATCGATTTATGTGTACTGCTCCATCTGCTCCGCATGTTCGGCTTTGATAAACTGATCGTATGCCACCTGAATCACAACCTCAGAGGAATCGAGAGTGAACAGGATAAAGATTTCGTTGCCGCCATCTGCCGCAACCTCGATGTTCCCTTCCACACGGAAACTTTAAAGGAGTTGCCAGACGCCGGTTCCCTTGAAACAGCAGCCCGCGTCGCGCGCTTCGAATTTTTCGCCCGTGCTGCGAGCAGGTTCGGGACAACCTCCCTCTTTCTTGGGCATCACGCCGACGATCAGATTGAAACATTTCTCTTCAATCTCTTTCGCGGAACGGGCTCTTTTGAGAATGCGATGATTAAACCAGAGTCGATCACCATGATCGGAGAGCAAAGGTTGATACTCATCCGCCCCCTGCTCCATGTTTGGAAAGAGCAGCTCCGTGAGTTCGCTGCAGCATTTCATATTGAAAGCCGCGAAGATTTGACGAATTCGAATCGGGAAATGACGCGAAATCGCATCCGATACGAGCTGATCCCGGACATTGAACGGCTCATCGACCGACCAGTTAAGGCCACACTCCTCAGAGCGATCGAGGTTGCAGAAAAGGAGGGAGAATTCGTCCGGTTGCACGTTCCTCAGTTTGGTGGCGCCAAGGAACTCCCGGTCCGTGAACTCAGGCAACTCCCAATCGCTATTCAGCGCCGCGCAATTCATGGATGGCTGCGGTCCAACCGGATCGAGGATATCGGTTTTGAGGAGGTTGAGGCGGTAAGATCACTGCTCAATAGCGAAAGGGTTGCAAAGATCAATTTGCCCCGAAACGTGTTTTGTCGAAGGCGCTCGGGCCAGTTATTTCTCGAATTTCCGCGATAGTGCACCTGCCTGTATGAATGATGAAGCAAAACAATTCCTCTTTCGACTCCTCAACACACCAAGTCCGAGCGGCTTTGAAACCGAAGGTCAGAAAGTCTGGATGAAATATGCCAGCCGGTTCGCGGATTCGGTGGAAAATGACACCTATGGGACTGCCTGGGCCACATTCAATGGGCGCGATCCGGAAGTCCGCGTCATGCTCGAGGCTCACGCCGATGAAATCGGCTTCATGATTCAGAACATAACTGACGAGGGCATTCTCTTCGTGAATCGAATCGGGGGCAGCGATCGCGCGCTTGCCCGCGGCAAACGTCTCAAGATCCTGGGAGATCAAGGTCCCGTACTGGGTGTAATCGGGAATACAGCGATCCACCTCCGAGACAAGGAGCAGGACAAGCTTCCGGAAGTGCACGAGTTGTTTGTGGACATCGGAGCAAAGTCAAAGGCGGATGTTGAAAATCGCGGAATTCGCGTCGGGCATCCGGCTATCTACACGGACACTCCCGAGGAGCTCGTTCCCGGTCGCATTGTGGGGAGAGCGATCGATAACCGTATCGGCGGTTTCATTTTGTCGCAGGTGCTCGCCAACCTCTCCGAGCAGCAACAGCGGCCGATCGCTACAACCTTAATGGTAAACTCTGTCCACGAAGAAATCGGAGGATCCGGAGCGAGGATGATTGCCTATCGATTGGAGCCGACCGTCGCGATCATTCTCGACGTGACGCATGCAACAGACTCACCGGGGATTGATCGAAATAAGCATGGGTCAGTCAAACTGGGCGCCGGTCCGACGGTCTCCCATGGCACCGCAAATCACCCACTGGTCGTGGAGAAAATAATAGCGCTCGCCAAGGAATTGGAGATCCCGCTCCAGCACGAAGCGACGTCACGTACGACCGGAACGGACGCGGACGGCATCTACCCGACCAAGCGCGGCATTCCAAGCGTGCTGGTTTCGATCCCAATGCGGTACATGCATTCAACCGTCGAAATGGTCGATTTTGTCGATATAGAACGCTGCGTTTCCCTGCTGTCAAGATTTGTGGGTAGCGTGGCAAGCGCAAACGAATTCATCCCGAAGCTCCTGTAGGAGGCAGGAAGGAGGAATTTCCCCTGGTACACGGTATCCTCTTTGCTGGATTCCTGCCATGCCGAGCTGGGTTGCTGAGATCACACGCGCCGAAGGAGGCAAAATCTCTTTCGAGCGCTTTATGGAATTGGCGCTCTATGACCCAAACCACGGGTACTATACGCGTCACATTTCTGACGTCGGACCTTCCGGTGACTTCGCAACGGCGCTGACGATCGGCGATGCTCTTGTTCGAAGTATTGCAAACTGGGCGCGTGCCGAGGCGCGGCACCTGGAGCTTCCAAAGTTTAATATTATCGAACTAGGTGGCGGCGGTGGACAGCTGGCACGTGAAATCCTCCGCACCATTCGCCCATGGGAGCGTGTGCAATATCAGATTGTCGAAATCTCAAGCCCCCTTCAGAAGAGGCAGGAAAGAGCGCTCCGCGGTCGCAAGATTAGCTGGCAGAAGACAATTGAATCCGCACTTGATGCTGCCGACGGCCGGGCAATCCTCATATCCAATGAATTTGTTGATGCGTTCCCGTGCAGACGTTTCGAGCGAGCAATCGAAGGATGGCGCGAAATCACTCTGAGCCTGGATGCAGACCTGTGGCGCGAACAATTGGATTTAACCTCGGAAACGGTCGAAAGCTCCGCATTTTCGATCGAGTGCGCACTTGGCCAACGAGTGGAGACTCTTGGTTCGTATCGCTGCTGGCTGACGAAAATGACGCGCTTTCTCGATCGAGGCGCGCTGCTGACAGTCGACTACGGTGATTTGCCGGCAGCAGTTTACGATCGTAAACCGCGCGGAACGGTGCGCGCATTTTTTCGCCACGAACGACTGGAGGGAATGGACATCTACTTGCGCGCCGGTCACCAGGATCTGACTGCCGACGTCAATTTTCTGGACCTGCGCAATTGGGGCGAATCGTTGGGATTGGTGACCGCGGATTTCGTCAACCAGACAGAGTTCGTCCGCCACTGGGATGGCCCCGAACGGAAACGTAGTCGCAGCAATGCCGCAGACGATTACCTCTCAGACAAAGAAGCGATGGGAAGCGCTATCAAGGTGCTTCATCAGCGCAAAACGGGCATTCTTACGTGTCA
>DATMQC010000153.1:0-7278 GCA_035567275.1 Chthoniobacterales bacterium
GATGCGCTGTTTGGAGCGGCCATTCTCCCAGTAAGCCTCCACCAAGCGGATGTATTCGAGCTCGACTCCCTCGGCACCTTTGGCTCTGACCGTGCGTAGATACATGATCTGTCACGATTAGAATGCAGAGGAATCGGCAGACAAATCAAGACTGAATGTACACTAAAAAGGCAAAAATACTCAGAAAAATCAGCTTTTATCTGTCACTAGGATTTTTAGGAATTAGCGGTCCTTCCCTCGAGAAAGCGACGCTTTCGGGGCAAAAAGTGTTAAACATGGGCTAGTCTCCTGTCCCCGAAATAACATGCCTTTCGTTGCCGAACGGGGGAACGGGTGTGCCGCCTCGCTTATTCTTTTCCATCCGCGTTTGCATTCAGCCCCTCATGTGAGGTAAGTGTGCAGCCGAAACTTGGGGGCCGATGCTTTTTCGCGTCATACACACGACCGATTATCGATACGGGGAACCAGTCGCTGAGGCTTATCTCGAACTGCGGTTGACGCCGCTCAGCCGCGAGGGTCAGACCGTCCAGGATCACCGTTTGACCATCGAGCCGGCCAGCCGAACTTCGGGTTACCGCGATTATTTTGGAAATGAAGTGGCGTTTCTTTCGCTGCCTTACCGCCATTCCCGGCTTACGATTCGCAGCGAGGCCCTCGTAAAGACAGAATCGGAATCCCTTCCCGAGGAGAGTCTTGAGCTCACCGTTCAGGAGGCACGACAGATTTTGAATAGTTCGCTGCCTTTTGTTTTCGACTATTTGCAGCCGACAGACATGGTCAAGATCGGCCGTGAATCGGTGCAATGGGCCAAGCGCTATTTGACCGGGCAATCCACGCTGCGGAAGGGACTCGAGAATCTGAACAAGGCAATATACGAGAATTTCCAATATCGAAAGGGGGCAACGAATTTCTCAACGGATGTTTCCTCTATCTGGAGGGACCGGATCGGTGTTTGCCAGGATTTCGCACACATCATGCTCAGCGTTCTGCGTACGGGAGGATTGCCTTCCCGCTATGTGTGCGGGTACATCGAGACCTCTCCGCCTCGCGGAGAGAACGGCGAGAAGAAACGGCTCATCGGTTCCGTCGCCACACACGCCTGGGTTGAGATTTTGTTGCCGGGGCAGCACTGGGTCGCGCTCGACCCGACGAACAATCGATGGTGTGGTGAACAGCATATCGCCGTCTCCTTCGGCCGCGACGCCAGCGAAGCCGCTCCAATTCGGGGAACATTCAAGGGGACCGGGGATCAGGTGATGAAGGTCCAGGTTAAAGTGTTGAGGGTAAAGAAGTAGGAATTTCCATGCGGCTAAAAATCGAAAACTGGATGCGGTATGGCTACGACAAGCCGGTGGGCTTTTCGACTCACGTAGTGCGACTCTATCCTAGAACGGATCAATCCATCGTTACGCATCGCCATCACACGGCAATCAACCTGGAGAGCGATATCCAGTATCGGCGCGATTTATTTGATAACCTGGTGGCGAACTGTTTTCTGCCAAAACCGGGAGAAGTTCTGGAAATTCGTGTTGAGCTGGAACTCGAACTCTGGCCCAAAAATCCGTTCCATTTTCTGCTCGCGCCGGATGCGCTTCAGCTCCCACTCGAATATACTCCGGAGGAAGAACGCATCCTCGCCCCCTATAAAAATATTGCTCCAGAGGAACAGGCGGAAACCGACGAAATTTGGCGGCTTGAGGGAAAACGCGACACCGTAGGTGCGCTTGTTGAACTGGCCAAGATACTTCGCGCCGAGATCGCTTACGAGGTACGGCTCGAAGGGGACGCCAGGCTGCCGGCCCAGACAATCGAACTTCGATCGGGCGCTTGCAGAGACACCTCCTTGCTGTGCGCCACGATTCTCCGCAAAATCGGTTTGGCTGTTCGAGTGGTCAGCGGATTCCTGTGCGAGTTTCACATAGATGTCAAAGACCGTCGCGCGGAAACTGGTCTCCATGCGTGGATCGAAGTCTATCTTCCGGGAGCGGGCTGGATCGGGATTGATCCGACGAACGGAACCTTTTGCGATCACAGATTCATTCCGACTGCGGTTGGAATTCGCATGCAGGACATTGCGCCTGTTCAAGGCTCATTCTTCGGAAAGGCGACCGGGCATTTTGATTCGCACCTGGATCTGACTCTTATCACCGAGAAAGATGTGTCGAAAATTGCCGCTCAGGTCGAGAAGGCGCTGGCGAGTGAGGGAGTCATTTTGACGATGGGCGGAGAACCGACCTTTATACCCGCGAAACCGGACGGTCCTGAGTGGAACTTTGCGGCGGTCGGTCCTACGAAGCTCAAGTATGCCTATGCATTTGCGGAAAAACTTATAGAGACATCTTATCCCGAAGCTATTACGCTTTACACACCTGGTAAACTCTATCCCGGGGAGGTCAATCCACGGTGGGCGCTTCAGGTCCTGCGTTCCTCCTCGAAAGAGTCTTTCGGCGTTGGTCCAAACGCGAAAGACAAGCCCGTCGACCAGAAGATTTTGAAGTCCATTCGGGACCGATTGCTCCAAAAACTAGGCCTGAATGATCATTGGCTTCGGGCCGTCGATCCACTCGTTCCCAAGAAGCAGATCTGGGTTTTGCCTCTGGATTGGCGGGACGACAAATGGGTGTCCGAGAAGTGGAACTTTCGGCGCTTCGAACTGTCGCAGGCCGAGGGGCCGGCCGGGCTCAGATTGCCGATGCATTTGCTGCCTGCTGAGGCCACAAAGCGAGGACTGGTTCTCGAGGCGCACGCGGATTGTTTGACTGTTTTCCTTCCGCCGCTTCTCACAGGACCATGGGAAAATCTTATTCGAATGATTGTCAGCGTCGCGGAGGGCAGATGTGCCGTTCGCTGGGAGGGCTACGTTCCGGTCGATCTGCCGTCGAGCTGGAGTCGGCTTGGGTTCACGGCCGATCCAGGGGTTCTGGAGGTCAACCTGCCTCCGTGCAGAACTTGGACCGAGTTTCGTGAATGGCTTGTCCGGCTCGAAGGGCTCGGCCAATTACTCGATCTGCGATCGTTTCGGACCGAACCGGCGCTCGCCGGCACCGGCGGCGGTTCTCATCTCTTGTTCGGGGGCGCGTCAATCGACGAAAACCCCTTTTTTACGCGCCCTAAATGGATCGCGTCGATTCTCCGATTCTGGCAGCATCACCCGTCGCTTTCTTACCTCTTCACCGGCTGCTACGTGGGAAATTCGGCTCAAGCGCCGCGACCGGATGAAAGCGGAAATTCACTGCTCGACCTTGAGCTCGCTTATCGCCAATTGGAAGAGCTCCCGCAAGGCGATCGGCGCCAGGAGATCCACGAGTTGCTTCGACATCTCCATACGGATGTCTCAGGGAACACCCATCGCAGCGAGACCAGTTTCGATAAGTTCTGGAGTCCCCCAAATGGCTATTTCGGGTTGATCGAATTTCGCGCGATTGAAAGCCTTCCAACGTCGGAGTGGACCGCCGCTGTTGCACTGCTCTGGCGGGCATTGCTCACTTTTCTTCTCAAACAACCTTTTTCCGAGCCGCTGAAAGACTTCGGTTTTGATCTTCATGATCGATATTTTCTGCCCACTCCGCTTTGGGCCGACTTTACCACCGTATTAAGCGAGCTCGCTGAATTCGGATTTGCGTTCGATCCGGCCGTTTTCCGTAAAATTTGGGAGTGGCGTTTTCCGGCGATATTGAGGCATAAAGGAGTTACCGTGCGGAAGGCCCTGGAGCCATGGCCGCTCCTCGCGGAGACTCCGGAAGTGGGGGGGAACACAAGCAGGTTCGTTGACGGCTCGATGGAATGCCTGGAAATCTCCGCGGTTGACGGTTTCAATCAGCAGTTTGCCGTTTATGTGAACGGGCGCGAACTTCCCTTCAGGTCGCTCTCTTCCAAGGAGTTCGTGGCAGGATTGCGTTACCGGAAATCTTCGCTTTATCCGTCTCTTCATCCGCAGATTCCGGTCCAGCTTCCCTTATCGATTTACTTGTCGAACCGCGAAACTGAGCAAGTCGAAAAGAAATTTACCCTGCGTGCCGATCACGTTGAATTCGTCGAAGAATCGCCTTCGGATTTCAAAGCTGGAAAGCCGTGCGAGCCTGCGACCCCAGGCATGTACACTTGCGATTTGCGCATTGAGACAACGGTATTTCCAACCTAACCTGAGCAAGGGCAGATCTCCGAGCTGACCGTGTTGGGTTAGCTAGCCTGAGCCTACATTTCTCCTAACTAACCTGACGCGGCGTAGCGTTCGACTGAGCTCACGCCGAAGTCCGCAACCAGAGACTGCTTCGGATGCTGAGCCTGCTCGGGTATTTCATCAGCGCCTGGTAGGGTCCGATCTCCAAGCGGACCGGAGCTCCAAGGCCACTCATCGCAAAAACGCGGTCGCCTCGGAGATGCGACCCTACCTGCCTTGCGCGCAGACCAGCGACAGGGCATTTCTTCTCAGCCGCAGCAAGAATAGCGCGGCGCAGAATTTTGCCTGACCTGGTCTTTGGGAGCATCCGAATCAGAACAGTGTCGGCTCCGGATCTAAAATAATGTTCTGGTGGCTGAGAAAATTATCCGTAATCAAGTAGTGGATTCCCTGCGTCTCCCAGAGTAAATCGTCAAGCAGGGACAACAATTCGTCTTGATGCAACAACCCGATATTCGCTTCGTTGTTATTGATAAAAAACGCGTACCAATCCAGCCGGCGGATTGTCCGCAACAACTCTTCTAGAAATAGTTTGGCCTTTTGGGCGGTAGCAGAACCCTTTGGGAGCGCCGCCTGAAGCAAATCGGCGCACCGCTGCAGGCAATAGGTGACCGATCGGGGCATTTCGGCATTCTGCCAGAGAAACTCGAGGACTTGAGGAGGTTCGGCGCGCGTCTGATAAATGCGGCGATACGCGTCTCGCGAACCGAGCAGGCGAAGGAATGTTGAAAGCTCAATTTCGATCGAATGCAAAGCCCCGATTCGTTTGACTACGGACTGCGTAATGCTGCGCGTCGCATTTCCGGTGGTGATCGCCCGCTCAACATATTGTCCCAGTTCGCTGAAGCGCCATCCATCGTCGGCCAACATCGACAATTGAGCCGTCGCAAAAAATTGTGGAATGACCGCGACCACCATGTCCGAAAGCCGGCGTGTCGTCCTGCGGGCTTCGTGATCAGAAGTATTGGGCCGGCACCGGCTTCGGGCGAATTGAGCCCGCAGAGTGGCCAGCGCCGACCAAGCCTCCGGGCTGATTGCTTGCCGAAGCGAATCGGCGTTTCGGCCTGCCCTTCGAACAATCGATGCCACAGATCCCGATTCAGCGGAATCAAGCAACAACCGGAAACGCTCAATCGGGCTTGAAATGCTTCGGCTCTTCCTTCCTTTGCTGCCGGAGCTTTCAAGGGGAGGAATGAGACGGTTCCACACCGGTCGATAAAGCTTGCGGTCGGCCGAATTGAGCTCCTCCATCTCGATAGTCTCAACGACTTGAATCATTTTCGCGAGGTTCAAGGTCCGTTCAAGATAGCGTCCCAACCAATAAAATCCCTCCGCTACCCGGCTCGTAACGGGGCGCGCCGGCAAAATTCTGGGTCGCCGGTACGGCACAATAGGCGGCGTTTCTTCCGTCGCGTCCTGCAACACCCAGGTGTCCTTTCCGCCACCTCCATGTTGCGATTCTGTCCGTCCATTTTCCGTCGCGGAAATACGGGTTAGCGCGCCGGAAAATACATCCAGACGGGCCCCATTCCACATGCCGTAAACGATGTGATCCTGCAGCCTCGTGGTTTTTTTCCCCCGTGAAAAGCAGAGGGTCTCGACGCAGTCTTCAACCGGCTGCGCAACAAAGCGGTGAGGCGCACGCCGGACTTCGGTCCGGACTTCGTTCCAGGATTTTTCGTCGCCGGTAAATCTCAGGAACCGCTCTCCAGTCAACGCCCTGAGTTGAAACCGCTCCGGTTGTTCAAAAACCATTTCCCTTTGATCCAGATCCCCAAGCCAATAAGTCTGGATCGTCGGTAAGATAGGAAATTCGCCAAGATAGAATCGGATGATTGCGCTCGAAAAGTGAAGCAGGCTGCGATCGTCGGCGACTTGCGATCCAATAGAGTTTACGATCGCAACCGTCCCTTTGCGAATGCAATGAACCAGCCCCGGAATCCCAATATGACTTTCCCTCTTGAATACCAAAGGGTCCAGCCAGGGATCTGCAAGTCTGGAGTAGATCACATCGATTCTCTCGAGACCGGAGACAGTTCTTAGATAAAGGGCGTCTTGAAACACCAGGAGATCTGCGCCCTCGACCAAAGGAATTCCCATGCGTCGCGCCAGAAACCCATGCTCCGAGTAGACGGCGCTCGCGACGCCCGGCGTAAGCAGCGCTACCGAAGGATCAGGTCTTGCGGAAATCGACCGCAGTTTCAGGAGCATATCGGTCGGTATGTCGGCGATTGACTCGACGGGCTGGCTTTGAAACAGCTCAGGCAGAACTCGCACGAGGAGCCTGCGGTTCTGAATCATAAAGGAGAGCCCCGACGCATGACTGAAATAGTGATGCTTGACCGTCAAAGCACCGGCGGAGTCGCGGCAGATGCAAAGCCCGCTCAAGTGCAGGAAATGATCGCCTGCAATCGGCAGTCCTACGGCGCTCCGCTGATAGTTCGGGCTACCCAATATTGCGGGAATTGGTATGATCCCTTCCTTCAGGATTTCGCGGTCGCCATAGATGTCTTGCAGCAGGTATTCAAACGCGCGAAATCGTTGCTGAAATCCACGGACAATCTGGTCCCACTCCTCATTGGCGAATATTTGCGGCAGGAGATCGCAGAACCAGGTGTTATGATGCTCGCCTGTCGGGAGTTCAAACGTGATGCCGAGTTCGCGGAGCGCCGCCTCCAGACGTTCCTCCAGTTCGCGAAGATCCGAAGAGGTGGCCTGTTCCAAATGGCGAATAGCTTCCGAATACGGCGTGCGAGGCGAGCCTAGGCGGGTATCGAACACTTCGTTCCACCGTAGCTCGGGCGACTTTCCGTTCCTAGGCATTCAAGGTTGCTTTGGTTAACTGGAAATAGCCCTTTGCGCAAGGTTGGATCGCAAATTTGTCGTGCATTTGCTCTCGGCGCCAACGGAGCGGACGCCCTCCAAGGAATCGGCCCGCGATGGCCATCCGTTCGTAGCAATGACGATCGATGGAGGCCTGGAGGGCTTAGGTTCGGGGTTTGGTGCTCACGGTTCGGGGTGCGGAGTTCGGGGTGCGGAGTTAGTTCGGGGTACGGGTTCTGAATTCTGAATTCTGTCTTCTGCTTCTTGTCTTCACC
>DATMQC010000154.1:0-4224 GCA_035567275.1 Chthoniobacterales bacterium
ATGAAAACACCTATAACTGGTTCGGGGGCCGTACCTCTACGGGTGTATTTAAAGTATCGATAGCGAAGGAGTTCGCTCATGGGCTAAGCTAGACCTTGTAACGGTACAAATCGAGACCATACCGACGGCGCGCCGTGGCTAAGGAATGGGAATGGACTTGAGGAAATTGCATCACTAGTAGCAGTTGCGGGAAGGTGTTGTCCTTGAGCGTGACGCATTCGTTGAGTCAGCGTTTGGAGACGCCGAGCAACTTCTGGAAGACCGCCCAAGGTCGGGGGGTCACGCCGTTGAGCGGAATGGCGGATACCATCGGCGGGATACCGCTTCGAGTTCATTGTTAACCACCTTTGTGGGGGTCTGCAGCATTGCGAGGTGCTCCGGTGTGGTCAACGATTTGGATCCCACTGATTCACGGCCTATATTGAAGCATGTTTCAGATGTTACCTGAACATGGATTTCCCACAACTGATTGCTTTAAACGTCAGTTATTCATTTTAGAAGTGGAAGTTCGCTGGCCGACCACGCGACGCAAGTTTTCACGGGCCTTACCCTTCGGATCATGGGGGCCAAATCGCGAAAGCCGCGCACAAGCACGCAGTGCAGAAACAGGTAAAGGCGGGCGCCGCAAAGCAGAAGAAGATGAGTAAGCCCGTCGTCGAAGTTCAGGTCCGTGCCGTGGGCGTGACCAGCGGCGGCTGCGCCGTTTTCCTTGGGAATGAGGACAAGGTATTCGTGATATTCGTCGATCAGAGCGTTGGGACGGCGATCGCGATGTTTATGCAAGGTACGCAGAAGGAGCGGCCGCTGACTCACGATCTGCTAGGGATCATCGTGCGAGCGCTCGGAGCAAAGATCGAAAGGGTGATCGTCAACGATCTCAAGCGCGGCACCTATTTTGCGAGACTTGTCCTCAGCGCGGAGAACGAATCGCAACTGAAGAAGATCATCGAAATAGATGCACGACCCAGCGATTGTATCGCGATGGCGACTCAGCAGGGCGCACCGATCTATGTAAGTCTTGATGTTTGGGATGAGGTCCAGGACATGACGGAAGTGCTTCGGAAGATGCAAGAGGAAGGCTCGCAGACAGAAGAGAGCGACCAGGGCGGTTAAGTGGATGCAATACGGTCTTTTCTGCAAAAACCACCGCAAGACCTGGGGCTCTCCCCACATAAGCGTTAACTTGAGTCAGCGGATAGCCAACAAACGCGCTCCCAAGGTAGGCGAACTGTCTCGGTTTGCACGGCTTTGAGGTGTGCAAAGCGGGGACGCTTCGCTTACTTTGCGCTCAAGTTAGCGTTTATGGGGCTCTCCCCGACTTTTGGATCCCTCAAATCGCAACTATCGGCGTGGACGTGAGGAAGATCGTGGGGGCCGATCTTCTTTAGGGCGCGCCTCGTTGACTTTTAGCGGACGTCCACCAAACGCTTTGCCGTCCAAGCTTTTGATGGCTGCGCGGCCTTCCGCATCATTGCCCATGGTCACAAAGGCGAAACCTCGCGGCTGGCCTGTTTCTCTATCGGTCACGACCTTAATCTCTGTGACGCTTCCAAATTGTTCGAAAATATGCTGAAGGTCAGCCTCAGTGATGGTGAATGAAATATTTCCTACGTAGAGTTTCACAGTGTGATGGGTTATACGCGATTGCCAGTTGCAAAGCCGTTCCCGTGAACCGGGTTTCAAATCGCCATTAAGGAAAACCCCACCTGACGACCTACCGCGCTTTGCGCTAGAGCAAACCAGATCCCAAGATCCACCCTCGCGTCAATAAAGCAAGCAAGGGTGCCTTGCTAAGACAACGTCCAGCGCCGACAACGATCGTTTCAAGGCGTTTTGATGACTCAAGCGCGCCAACCGTCTCCGGCGGTATAATCAGGTTCGCCAAGCGACTCCAGTTTTTTGATTTTGTCCGGTGTGCTCAGCGGTCCCGGATGAAGAGTGCGGCTTATCGTCTCAAGCTGTCTTCGACGCACCGTAGTCGAAATCGCTACGCTCGATCATGGAAACTGTGACGTGTTCGCCGGCGTCGATGAATTCTCGAGGCTCGAAGACAGCCAAATCGTCACTGGCGTCATCATTATCGCGGCCGTAACTTTGGACCGCTTGCGCCACCGCAACACTGCCTGCCCCAAAATTGCCAGGAAATGAAATAACCCTCCGGAGTTCGCACTTCTATGTCCGCCATCTCACCCGACTTCCGCAACCGCGATTTCCTGCTGGACCACGTCCGGCAGACCATGGCTTTCTACCACCCCCGTGCCGTCGATGCGCGGGGAGGTTTTTACCACTTTTTCAAGGACGACGGTACCATCTATGATGCCATCACCCGCCACTTGGTCAGCAGCACACGTTTTGTATTCAATTACTCTGAGGCCTATCGGCACTTTGGTCAGCAGGAATATTTCGAAGCAGTGAAACACGGCGTTGATTTCCTGCGCAATGCACACCGCAATCCAGTAACCGGAGGCTATGGGTGGATATTGAGATTCTTTGAAGGCAAAGCTGAGATTGAGGACGCCACTAACCATTGCTATGGGCTCGCCTTCGTTCTCCTGGCTTACTCTTGCGCTCTCAGTTCAGGCCTCGCCGCAGCGAAGGGATATTTGAAAGAGACTTTCGACTTAATGGAACAGCGTTTTTGGTCGCAAGACTATGGTCTTTACGCGGATGAGGCGACCGGCGACTGGGAAACTTTGTCCCCGTACCGTGGCCAAAATGCCAATATGCATGGCTGCGAAGCCTTAATTGCCGCATTTGAAGCAACCGGAGAGGTACATTATTTGAAACGCGCCTATGTCATCGCGCGCAATATCACCGTGCGTCAGGCCGGGCTCACTGATGGGCTGATCTGGGAACACTATCGTCCCGATTGGTCGGTGGATTGGGAGTACAATCGCAACGACCGGACGAACATCTTTCGGCCCTGGGGTTATCAGCCCGGACATCTAACTGAGTGGGCGAAGCTACTGCTCATCCTGGAGCGCCACAAGAGTCATCTTGAAGGTGATACTGACTGGATGAGGGTCCGTGCTGGCGAGCTGTTTTCCGCCGCACTGGCGAAGGCTTGGGATGATGAATACGGAGGCATCTACTATGGCTTCGCTCCCGACGGCGCGATTTGCGACAGTAACAAGTATTTCTGGGTCCAGGCCGAGTCGATTGCGGCCGCGGCGCTGCTTGCTGTTCGCACGAAAGAGGGATTCTACTGGGACTGGTATGAGCGGATTTGGTCTTATAGCTGGAAACACTTTGTTGACCACCGGTACGGTGCCTGGTTCCGAATCCTCAGCCGGGACAATCAGCGGTACAGCGACGAAAAAAGTCCGGCTGGCAAAGTGGACTATCACACCATGGGTGCCTGCTATGAAGTGCTGAAAGTCCTTTGAAACAGCTTGAGCCGTCGCTTGAGCGTGTCCGCGGCATCGGTTGCGGACATGCGGCCGGCGCGATAACCTCCCTGTCCTTCCCCAGGCGGGTGCGTCTGGATATTTCCCACGGTCACAGGAGACGGGTCTTTCCCATCTGCTACCGCATTGGTTTTCTCCGCACTGATCCCCGGCTCTCGTTAAATTAATACCAAAATGACGACCACGCGCTTTCGACAATACCTGAACCTGGCTCGCGTCCTTTGCGGAACTAAGGTTTTTTATGGTAAAAGTCCCGAATGCGTCTGAGCCACTGCCGCAGCGGCAGTGGCGCATCGTGCCACTCGACATCGTCAAAGAGATCGGCGCAGCGGCGGGCGGTCTGCGGCGCAAGCCCCTGCTGGATGAGCTCTGCACCGATCTCCTCAGTGGTTAGGTTGAGGATTGAGCCGTGCTTAAGCTCGATCTCCGCGTAGGTGTGGTAGACGACGTTGAGGATCGAATGCGTGTAAAGGTTGGAGGGAAGGATATCCCGGTTCCTGACCGCCAAAATCTTGGTGCCATGGGCGGACTCCACAGCCACTTCGATCGTGGAGTCTTGCAAGGCACAGATCATGCCACGTATCCCGGCTCCGGTTTGGAGCTGGTCGGTGATCAGGTAAACAGGGTCTCCGATTTTCATACCTTTTAACGGTTGCCGGACTGGCGAAAGCAGCCTGGCATATTTGACGATCTGTCCACGAAGAAATTCGCGACGATTCCCTCCCGGTGGTTGCAAGCTTCGACCCTGTACGGGTCGTCCACGATGAGTTCCAGGTTTCGCACGGTTTACTTCGCGCGCTCGACAGCTTCTTTTTGT
>DATMQC010000155.1:0-11588 GCA_035567275.1 Chthoniobacterales bacterium
GAAATCCGCCGGCGGCCAGGAGCTCACGCAAATGCGCGTAGGCCTCTTCCTTGCGGTCGAGAAGTCTCGAAGCCATCGATATATCCCAGAGTAGCCATCGAATTCTATTTCCCGCCGGAAGTCTTTGTTGCACCAGAGTGACCACTTGCTCTGCGGCGGCTGCGGCCTCAGCGTCTCGTCCGGCGGCGTGAAGCGCTAATGAAAGGTGAAGGAGAGCGAGCGGATCGGCTTTGTCCGCACGCAGTTTCTCTTCGAGCATCCGGATGGCCGACGGCCAGTCTCCGGTTCTCATGGTGCAAAAGAGCACCAGGTCCGAAGCGGAAGCGTAGAACGTTTTCAAATCGGGCGGGAGCCGGCGCAACTCGGGCAACGCCGCGGCATATTCACCCCGATAGACCAGGCGTTCGGCTTGCATCATCCGTTTCAGTTGCGGGTCGGATTCAAGTTTGATCGCAAGTTGAATCCAATGTTCGGCCAAGTCCTTTTCTCCGACGCTTACACAAACAAGAGCGAGCTGATAGGGCGCCCACGGGTCATTCGGACTGGTTTCGTAGCACTTCCGAGCAAACTCATAAACCCGATCATCAATAACGGAGCCGGTCAGTCGGGCAGCCGCCATGCGGTTCGCATCCCAATCGTTTGGCGCAATTTCCAACGCTTTCCTGACCGGAACCTCCATACGATCGAATGCACCCTTCGCGTTAAGAACGCGGGCGAGTCCAGTGTAGCCTCGAAGTTGAGCGGGATCGATCGCTATCGCCTGCTCGCAAAGACCGATTGCCACGTCGAGCAAATGCTCTTCGCCATGATACCTTTTAACTCGTTCGAGGTACGCTTCAGCCAAACCGATTCGCGCCGGTGCAAAGTTTGGATCGCGATTCAGGGCATCCTGAAAAGACTCGATAGCATTCGCGTTGTCCTGATTGGAAAGCTGGTAGGAAGCGCGAGCGCGAAGATAGAGATCGTAGGCGGCTAGATTGGCCGTGGGTTGCCGCTGCAGATTGGCGCGTTCGCCACCGGACAGCTTTGCCTGGAGAGCAGAAACAATCTGCTCAGCTAATTCGTCTTCAATCGCAAAAACATCTTTCATCTGGCGATCGTAAGAGCCGCCCCAAAGCCTTCTGTTAGTGCCGGGCTCATAAAGGATCGAAACAACTTTGACCCGATCGTCGGCGCGCTGAACACTGCTTTCGAGAATGGCGCTTACCTCCAATTCTTCGCCAATTTCCTTCAGCGATTTGCGTGGGGCAGCAGCCGCATTCTTGTAGCGAAGAACAGAACTGCGCGCTATGACCCTTAGATCCGCAACGCTAGACAACTGATAGATAACCTCAGACGTTAACCCTTGGCTGAGGTATTCGTTCTCAGCGCTCTCACTTAGATTGTCAAAGGGAAGAACCGCAATGGACTTCACTTTTTCAGAAGAACTCTTCCAGAACCCCGGCGCGAAAAACCAGGCCAACGCTACCAGAATCCCCGCGGCTCCTGACGTTGCCATGAGCAAGACGAGCCTTGGAAACGTTCGCCCTCCCCGCCGAGGTTCTGGAACCAGAAAGCTTTCGGTGCTCCCGGAGGCGCAACCGGTCAACGCGGCCCTGACAGCGCGCAAGGCGGACTGCAGCTCCAACGGGTTTTGAGGGCGGTCGGCTGGATTCTTCTCCAGCATGAATCGCAACAGACGGATTGCCGGCTCAGGAAGGTGGTTAAGCTGATCCATCGGAAGGGGTGCAAGCCGATGTTTGCTCATTACCTCCTGACGGTTCCCTTCGAACGGCACTTTCGCCGTAAGCATCTCCCAGAGAGTTATTCCAAGAGAATAGATATCAGAACGAATGTCCGCTTCATTTCCGTCGCATTGTTCCGGGCTCGCAAAGTGGGCGGTCCCAAAAAACATTCCCGGCGTCGAAAGAGCCGGATCTGACTTCGGACTCGAGGCGGTCTTTGCCAGACCAAAATCAATCACCTTGAGTGAGACATTCCCGCCGTCACCGAAATGAATCATGAGATTGGACGGTTTGATATCCCGATGAACAATTTGTTCTTTCTGAGCAGCAGCGAGAGCCGCAGCGACCTGTTCGACGATGTTGAGGGCCACTCCCAGTTCGAGCGGACCACATCTGCGGATATAGCTCTCGAGTGACTCCCCTGCGACAAACTCCATCGCATAGAAGTAGTCATGAGCCTTTCGCCCGAGATGAAAGACCGTCGCAACGTTAGGATGCCGCAACCTGGCCGCAGCGCGGGCCTCCCGCAAAAAACGCAAACGTGCCGATTCATCGTCAAGATAGCGTTCGCCGATGACCTTTAGGGCGACGGGACAATTTAGATTGCGGTCAAACGCCTTGTACGTAACGCCCATTGCTCCGCGACCTAGCTCGACCGGCCTGCCGTCTGCATCTGTCTCCAGTTCGTAGTGCTCAAATGTATAACTGGCCTCACCGACAGGTGCGCCGCCAGCGATCTCTGAATCCGCGTTCGCATCGAATTCAAGGGCCAGGCGCAGCAAGCAGACCGGACAACCGCCCGAGAAAGACTTTCTCGTCGTTCCACAGGTCGAACATTTTTCGTTCGCCCGTTCCACAACGTGCTCCGGTTCCTCGGCATCACATTCTCCGAGGCCGTCGTTGACCCTCTCGTTCATGTACGCCCTTCGGCCGCAATGAGCGCATCACAGAGGGCGCGGATTTCGGCGTCGACATCCGATTGATCGGAAACCGTACGCGAAACTGCCTCGCGCAGCAGAAAGGAGTAGCGCTTGCGTGATCGATAGATGAGCGTCTTCACGGCGCCAAGGCTGACCCCCAGCTTTTCGGCTGCTTCGCTGTACGATTGTGAATTAGTCGCCGCGTCGGTTCCCAGATAACCCTTGAGAGCTTCAAAAGTAGAGGATTTATTCTGGATGGAAAATTCCTCTTCCAAACGCTCCATTGCTTCTTTTACAATCGTGAGTGCCCATCGAGCATCAAAAATTGTCTCAGGTGTCAGGTCTTCAAAAGGCTCCAGCCGATAACGGTTCTCGGCATTTTCGGCGTCGATAAAAACAAATTCCTGAGCGCCGCCCCTTTTGAGCGCGCGCGCACGATCGCATTCCGAGGCTAGATAGTTCTGAAATGACGCAAGAAGGAACGATCGAAATCTTCCCTTCAAAGGATGAACATGATGAAGCGCCCTGTGTTCCAATAAATGCAGAAAGAAGCCCTGAGTAACATCCTCGGCATCATGGGTTGCATATCCGCGCCGCCGCGCGAAGGCGTACATAGGGTACCAGTATTTGGCGCAGAGTTCGCTCAAAGCAGCGCGGCTCCCCGGCATCTCACTTTGCGCAGCGACAACAATGACGCTCCATCGCGTAGTGTCGAATCGCGCCGGATCGCCTGCCAACGAGTTGTCTTTTCCGCGCACTTGAGCGTTATTCACTAACTTTTACTATCGACTCCAACCGTGTCTTTACTAAGCGCAAACCATCACACGGCGCAAAAAGCGGGCCTCGACATCGTCGTTCGCTCCCCTTAGACCTTCTACATGCGCAAGGTGCTGAAATCACCCCAGGGGCCTCTTGAAATCAAACCGCAAGAAAAGTCTGTCTGGATCTGTATGTGCGGCCTGTCGAAGAACCAGCCGTTCTGCGACGGTTCCCACAAAAAGACCAGAGACGAAGAAGAAGGCAAAGTTTATGAGTATGATGATGAAGGGCACCGACGGGAAATCGGGTGAGGATCGCTCCCTACACACATCTTCAACGCGGGTCCTATGATGGCTGTCGACCCAGAGCATCCGAAAGCCGACGCCCTGGTCTTTCTCAAGAGCTAGGCGCCTTCGGCGCTTGAAGACTGTCGCATTTGGAATGTTCATTCTTAAACCACCGCGTTCCACCGCGGCCTCTGCGTGAGACCCCTTTTCTCCAGAGCTCGCGGTCTCGGCCCCCGCGAATGTTGAATATTGAGACATGACCCCGTCGAAATATCGAACAGCGCCCGACAGGGCACTGGCGACGATGCCTCCGGGGATCCCGTATATCATAGGAAACGAAGCCGCCGAGCGATTCAGTTTTTACGGAATGCGCTCGATTTTGGCGATCTTCATGACGACCTATCTGATGAACAGCCACGGCCAACTTGCTGTAATGGATGCGCAGGAAGCGGCCGGCTGGTTTCACGAATTTGTTTCCGGCGTTTATTTTCTGCCGATTCTCGGTGCGATCGTATCGGACGGATTTCTCGGAAAATATCGCACGATTCTCTCGCTTTCGATGGTGTACTGTCTGGGGCACTTTGCCTTGGCATTGGACGACACCCGAATCGGGTTGTTTATCGGGCTGCTTCTCATTGCGCTTGGCGCGGGCGGAATCAAACCATGCGTTTCGGCACATGTCGGAGATCAATTCGGTTTCAGCAACAAACATTTGATATCGCGCGCCTTTGGATGGTTCTACCTGTCGATTAACCTTGGTTCTTCGATTTCCACTTATCTCTGCCCAGTCCTGCTCAACAATAGAAGTTGG
Source organism: Chthoniobacterales bacterium (assembly GCA_035567275.1). Classification (GTDB taxonomy): domain Bacteria; phylum Verrucomicrobiota; class Verrucomicrobiia; order Chthoniobacterales; family JAFAMB01; genus DASZHC01. The sequence goes on from DATMQC010000155.1 coordinate 4,502, forward strand.
GGATCCCACTATGCATTCGGCCTTCCAGGACTGTTCATGTTGATTGCGACGATCGCCTTCTGGATGGGGCGAAAAAAGTTTGTGCACATCCCGCCGGGTGGAGCCCGATTCGTTCGTGAATTTTTCAGCACGGAAGGCCTTGGCGCCCTTGGACGGCTATTCGTGGTTTATCTTTTCGTTGCTGTGTTCTGGTCGCTTTGGGACCAGAGTTCTGGCGGAGAGTGGACTTTACAAGCACGAGATCTCGACTTGAATATTCTTGGGCTGCAACTCTTGCCTGAGCAGGTGCAGGTGGTAAACCCAATCCTGATTCTTTTGCTGGTGCCGCTATTCAACTACGTCATTTACCCCGCGACAAATCGCTTTTTTCCGCTCACCCCGTTGCGGAAAATCGGAATTGGCCTTTTTGTGATGGGCGCGTCGTTTGTCGTGATCTGGTGGCTGCAGGTCCGAATTGATGCAGGCCAGAAGCCAAGCGTAATCTGGCAACTCCTTGCTTACGTCCTGCTTACCGCAAGTGAAGTACTGGTTTCAATAACGGGTCTTGAGTTTTCTTACACGCAAGCACCCAAGAAGATGAAAAGCGCTGTGATGGCCACATGGCTTTTTACAGTTGCGCTGGGCAACCAGTTTACGGCTATCTTGAATTTTCTGATTCCTGCCCTCAGCAATCTTGGAATTGATCTGAAACACGCGGCGTATTTTCGCTTTTTCACGTTTCTGATGTTCTTCACGGCTATAATTTTTGTCTTCGTGGCCCGTTGCTATCGCGGCCGGACCTACATTCAGGGAGAAGACGTTGCGGAAACACCGGCGACCGTTCTTTAGTCTAGGAACGCTAGCGTTTACAAGTGCCTGCGAATCTGTTGCTTGTGCAAGGAACTTGGGTTCGGTCCATGCGGTGCATAGCCCTGATGTTCGTTTTTCATGGGAGGGACGGCCTCTGTGCCGTCCGAGTAATCATTTTCGGCCCCGCGACAAGGAGAAGAATGGGATGGCACAGAGGCCGTCCCTCCCCAAACGAAATACCGAGCCGGAAGGCCGGTTCATCATCCACTGACGGCGTGCGGCCAGAATGGCCAAAGCGAAAAGACCGTGATGAACGACCGGCGTCCAAGCGCGTGTTCCGCCGCATGAAAGGCTTTATTGTCCAAGCGGGCCGCACCAGCATTCACTGCCTCGGCTTTCATCGTCTCCACAAATGTTTTCAAGTTATTCTTTGCCGTCTCAATATCCTCCGGCTTCAAGCGGTGCTCATCCTCCATACGTTGAATGCCGTTTGAAATCCAGGCCTGAAGGAAAAGCTGGCAGCTCGGTTCAATCTTCAAAGAGCCGCAAGTACTAACAACAGTTTGCCACAGAGTTTCGTTTAGAGATGCGCCTGACATGGTCAATTCTTTCTTTAACTAGGACCGATCATCCTTCCCCAAAAAAAGCGCCCTGGGGATCGCCAATCAAATGTTAATCATGCCTGATCAAAGGCGTCGATAGCCTTTTTTGGGGCGTGGCTCGGGCTGTTCCGCTGCACGGGGATAAACCCTACCTTTCCATTGGGATCGTTTGCCTTGCCAGAAGCGAAACGCGGACGACCACGTCATCAAAAGATAGAAACCACTGATCAAGGGTAGCGCCAGCGCCCAAAAAACTGATCTTCGGTAATACCTGAGCGTAGGCAAATACGAAATCATCATCGCCATTACGGCGATGACAGCAAATCCTTTAGCGGACGCAGGCAACAGGGAAAGGCCGATCAACGGCATCCAGAAACCGAGGAACATAAGAAATGTCGTGGCAAGAAGGAGCCATACGGAATAACGAAGTTGCGTAAACGCCGTCCGCGCAACCATCTCCCAGAAATCAGAAAGTCGTTCATAGGGTCGGTGGCTTCGAACTGAGCGGCTCAATCCTGTCCAAGTTCGCCCTCCGGTTTCTTTTATCTTCTTCGCAAGGCTGCAATCGTCTATAATGGCCATTCGAAGAGGCTCGAAACCGCCGATATTTTGAAGCGCGGTGCAACGTAGCAGGATGCAGCCACCCGCTGCCACGGCAACACGCGAGCGCGGATCATTCCCAAGACGAAAAGGGTAAATAAGCTTAAAGAAATAGACGAAGGCGGGAACAAGCAGTCGTTCCCAAAATGTCTGCATGCGCAGGTGGGCCATTACGGAGACCAGATCGCGCTCCTCAATTTTTTGTCGCAACGCCGACAACACGCCTTGCTCGAGTTCGATATCGGCATCAAGCAACAGAACAAAATTTGATTTTACGTGCCGCCATCCCTGTTCCAATGCCCAAAGCTTACCCGTCCAACCGGCAGGGAGTGGACTTCCGCTAAGAATTGTCAGCCCAGGAATCAGCAAAGATTGCGCGAGCGCCACGGTTCCATCTGACGATTGATCGTCGATCAGGATCGTGAGAAACCCCTCGCCCTGGGAGCGAAGCGCGGCCAGGGTGCGTTCAATGACGGCGGTTTCGTTTCTGGCTGGAATTAAAACGGTGATATCGCGAAGATTATTCTCGAACGAGCCGCCAACGGCTTCCAGGCGTTCTCCAGTGCCCCACGGCCGCCAGGGCGCCAGCAACAGCGCCACCCAGCTTAAGGAAGCCGCGACTACGAGGAATTCCATCGCGCGCCAGCAACCGTTGAACGGATAAACCTTATTGGAACCGGACCATCTTGCATTAGGTTTGGGGCTTAGTGCTGCATTTTCTTCACGGGGACAACTCCCTTACACTATATCAATTTGAATCGCAGCCGAAACCAAAACGATTGTATTGGGAATCCTTCACCAAGCCAATAAGATCGCTCAACAAAACAAACACAACTCCTGCGGAAAATGAAGCGCATTGGGATCTTGACTGCCGGGGGCGATACGCCGGCGATGAACGCGACGATCCACGGAGCGGTCGTACGCGCTAACCAGCTGCGAATCGAAATTTTTGGGCTGATCAAGGGCTTCAACAGCCTGTTCAACCCGCGGGTTCCACACGTTCATCTCAACCCGCTTTATCAGGAAATACCGGAAATTGACCCGACGAAGGGAGGAACAATCATCGGATCTTCCCGCGACTACGTGGATCCCGAAAAAAAGGATGAACTTGATACTATTGCCTCGCGATTGCAGAGACTGGGCATCGAAGGGCTGATCTGCGTAGGAGGGGATGGCACTCTGAATGGATTGCAACCGCTCGCGGAACGACTCCCGACAGTGCTTGCTCCGAAGACTATCGACAACGACCTGGGAATGAACTATCCCGGCGAGCCGGATGAATGGGTCCGCGTGAATGAACCGTCAGCAAAAGGAGGATTTCGGTATGAGAGGCGAGATTCCCAGGCCGTGTTCGATCTGAACTACATCGTCAACTATGCAACACCCGGGTACGCAACAGCCGTATTCGTGTCAGCCAGCGGCGTTGAAAGGATTCGGACCACGGCCGAAAGCCACCGGAGAATCGCCATTATTGAGGTTATGGGGCGGCACTCCGGCTACATTGCGCTCGGATCGGCATACGGGCGACCCGATATCATCCTAATACCGGAACATCCACTCGACATTGAGCACATCGTCGAGCGCGTGAAGCATATTTACGATCTGCAAAAAAACGTCGTGATCGTCTGTGGTGAAGGGATCGTGGATGAACAAGGGAGGGAACTGGGCGCCGAAACGAAGTCCACGGACCCGGCCGGAAACATTGCCTTAAGTGGAGCAGGGGAAGCCCTGCGTCATAAGCTTATTGCGATGATAGGGGATAGATATTTTCAGCTTTATCGTCGAGGCAACTCTGCGCGCGAAGCCATTTTCACCAGAAAAGTCGGGCATACTCAAAGAGGAGGAAGGCCAATTCTGTTCGATCGTTTTTATGCTGCTCAACTGGGTGCCAAGGCGGTCGAGCTTTTGCTCGAGGGGCACAACAATGCAGTGGCCACTTTGCAATATAACTCAACAAAAGGCTTTGAGGTGGACGGGTGCGACGCAGGCCGGTTTCGCGACCGATGGGGGCACATTCATGCGAGGCGATTGTACCCGTTGCTCTATGATCCGAAGCTTCTGAAACCTTCGCGTCTAGGCATCGATTACCTGCTCCCGATTTTTACGGACGCCATCGGCGACAGCGATATTGAGCATTTGCGCCGGACGCTCTTTGCGGTGGGTAACCTCGTTCTGCCCTATCATTCCATCAACACGGACATGAATAAACGCATCCGGTATTTAAGGACTGAGGAATGAATTACCTTACCGCATACTTTTGGTAGATAAGCAAACCGCGCAAGGCGTCGATGGCCCTCTGCAACTGTGTATCCGGCTCATCTCGCACCAGTCTCTGTTCCTCCGGAGTCAGTAATCCACCCCGCTGACGGAGCAGAAGAGCTCTCTCCTGCTCAGCGTCAAAGGCCGACTCAATGTCTGGCGCGATGCCTTTTTCCTGAATAACCTGTTTACCCGGCGTGTAATATTTAGCCGTCGTTAGCCAAAGAGCTGAACCGTCAGGTAAAGGCATCGGAGTCTGGACTACTCCCTTTCCGAATGTGATTTCGCCTACGATGACTGCTCGTTTCAGATCTTTGAGCGCACCGGCAACAATCTCGGCGCCACTCGCGCTCAGGCCGTTGGCGAGCACCGCCATCGGCAATCCAAGTCGCTGTTTCCCCCCGGCGTCGGTAAAATACTCGCGCCGCTGAGCCGCATCCCGGCCCTCCGTATACGCGACTCTAGTGCGAGGAGGGAGGAACAATCCACAAACGTCAACTGCGCTCGTCAAGAGGCCTCCAGGGTTGAAGCGCAGATCCATAATCAGCGATTGCATCCCCTGTGCTTGCAAGTATTCCAGCTTCCCGGTCAATTCACGCGCGGTCGGCTCCGTGAATTCCGTTATCCGCAGGTACCCTATTTTCATTCCCCCTGTCTGCGATACATCCAGGATTTTCGCATCGACAACACTGGCGACTTTAATGATCTCACGCCGCAATTCATAATCCTTGGTCTCTTTTGTCGCCGGCCTGTAGATCGTTACCTTCAGCTTCTGACTTAGCTGGCCGCGAAGCAATTGGTTCAAGTTTTCAATCGGCATATTAACGGTCGATTTTCCTTCGACTGCCACGATCTGGTCTCCAGGCAGAATGCCCGCTCTGGCGCTGGGACTGTTTTCCATCGTCGACAAAATCGTGACGCCTTGCTCTTTTCTGGAAATTGTAAACCCGAAGCCGCCGAATTCGCCCCGAGTCTCATTCTCCCGATCTTTAAGGTCATCCGGCTCCAAAAACTGACTATGCGGATCCAGATGCGGGAGCATGGCGTGGAGCGCGGAATACATCAGCTTCTTATACGTAACGGCCCCTCCATCGACGTAGTCCTGGCGGATCAACTGAACCGCTCTCGTGAAGCCGGCGATTGCCCCATAGTCAACTCCGTGATCGTCTGTTTCGGCGCTGGAACTCAGTACTCTGACCCCGATCCACAAGTCCAGGAAGACGCAAATTCCCAGGAAGCCGTAGAAAACCTTCCGCTTCATGCAAACGCAACCCTGGCGAGGCCGCGCCTCGGACAAGCGAGATGCAAAGGTATTAGGGTCGCGCCGGAAGCGGCGCCGGTTGGGCCAGGCGGCCTCGCTATTAACGTACGGATCCGGGAAAAGACTTGACTCATCTGCAATCGATTTTGCTTTTCAAAGATTCTAGCACAGGTCCGTTATTGCGCGAGGAGGAGTCTAGTTAGTTTCGCCTTGACGGGAATGCAAAATCCGCGCAGTTTCCCGACTCTTCACGAACAGGGCTTATTATGTCTAGAGAATGCTGCATCACCGGGGCCAAACCGGCAAAGGGTCATGTCATCCACCGACGCGGTATGGCAAAGAAAAAAGGGGGTGTCGGCCGCCACGTCACTGCCAATACACCGCGTCTCTTTCTGCCCAACCTCAAAACGAAGCGCATCTGGGTTCCGGAGTTGAATCGTTATCTAACGTTGAAACTCAGCGCGCGAGCCTTGAAGACGATTGCGAGAAATGGCGCCTTCCAGACGCTCAAGAAGGCAGGTCTGGTATAAATCAATTTTCTGACTATTTGTAAGAGCGATCTGGCATGCGCCGGTCGCTCTTTTTTATTCTATGGCACAAAGAAAAGTGATCCCTGTAAGCGTGCTCACCGGTTTTCTGGGTGCGGGCAAGACAACTCTTCTAAATCATATCCTTAAGGAGCAGACCGATTACCGCTTCGGCGTGATCATTAATGAGGTTGGGGAGATCGGTATCGACGCCAAACTCGTTGAAACTCAGGCCGAGGATGTGGTCGAGATGAGTAATGGATGCATCTGCTGCACGGTTCGCAAAGACCTGGTGAAAGGCATTCAGAAACTGCTGAAGAAGGACAATCTCGATTATGTCTTAATCGAAACCACCGGCGTTGCAGACCCAGGCCCGGTTGCGCAGACGTTTCTGAATATTCCGCAGCTTCAGCAGTTTGCGCGTCTGGACTCCGTCATCACCGTGGTCGATGCTGAGCACCTGGAAAGCCAGCTGCGCGAAGCTGAAGTCGCCAGAGAACAGATCGCCCTCGCAGATTTCATCCTGCTAAACAAGGTTGATCTCATCAGCCCGGAAAAGCTCGCGAGGGCGGAACAATTGATCCTCGCAATTAATCCGCACGCCCGCATCTTTCGAACGGAACATTCGCGTCTGAATCTGGGCGAGTTGCTTGATGTGAATGCGTTCGATCTGGACCGGAGACTGGTTGCTGACCCGAAATTCCTTGATGAGCTGAAAGAGATTTACCATTCGGATATCACCTCCTTTTCTTTTCGCTTTGATCGGCCATTCGCTATCGAGCGCCTTGAGACGGAACTGCAGGAGTTATCGGAGAAGGCGAGAGTTTACAGATCGAAAGGATTCCTCTGGATTGAGGGAACACCACGCCGCGCTGTGTTTCACGGAGTGAACAATCGGTTCACGCTCTACTGGGATCGTTTGTGGGAGAAGGAAGAGAACAGGTCGAGCCAGCTTGTCTTTATCGGAAGGGATCTCGACAGATCCCAGATCGAACAAACGCTTGAGCGCTCCGTGGCGTAGGGCTGCGGTCCCTCGCAGCCGTTGCCGC
>DATMQC010000156.1:0-7941 GCA_035567275.1 Chthoniobacterales bacterium
AACACGCTTACTATCTGAAGTATCAGAATCGTCGCCCGGAGTACGTGAAAGCGTTTTGGAACGTCATCAATTGGGACTATGCAGCTGAACGTTACACGGACGCCTTGAAGACCTCCTGAGCACGTAGAGGATGCCAGGAAATGTTACAATTCTTCTCTGAAACTGGTGGTGGAAGCTCTTAAGCCGCTGGAGGGTTCCCAAAGCGCGCAAGCAGGTAGGGTGGCATCCAGCACCAGTTTCTAGAGGAACTCGGAAGGATGGATTCGATGTCATTCAGCAGAAACTGGTGCGGGATCGGACCCTACCAGGTGGCGACATAACGCGCGAGTAGGCTCAGCGTCCGAAACGGTTTTTTGGTGCGGCTTCGCCGCGCTAGCTAAGCTAGGATCAATGCAGGCTAATCACTCTTTCTCATGGCTCGTCTTTTCGATCTCAATCCCCCACAACTGGAGGCTGTCAAAACCGTAAACGGACCTGTTCTGATCCTGGCGGGCGCGGGTACGGGCAAGACTCGCGTTATCATAACGCGGATTTCCTACCTTCTTCACCAGGGTGCTGATCCCGGCAAAATTCTGGCGGTTACTTTTACCAACAAAGCAGCCAATGAAATGCGCGAGCGCATCGCTTCCACTGTGGAACGAGCAAAAGCCCGAAAACTTACTATATGCACTTTTCACGCTCTCTGTGTGAAGATTCTTCGCGCCGATATCGCCAAACTTGGGTACAAAGCGAATTTTTCGATTTATGACGAAGCCGATCAGCTGGGCCTCATCCGCAAGATCATTTCACGCTTGGCCACACCCGGTGAAAAACTGGATCCGAATCTCGCACGCAACCTCATCAGCAAAGTCAAAAACCAGGGTTTGAAAGTTGCCCCTTCTGAGCCGGATTTGGCAGCCGCGGTTTTTCACCGGTACCAGGAAGACTTGAAGACCTTAAATGCGCTCGACTTCGATGACCTGCTGCTTCTGGCCGTGCGCCTGTTGGAAGAATTCCCGGACGTTCTGGCTGGATGGGAAAAACGATTCGAATTCATCATGGTCGATGAATTTCAGGATACGAATGAATTGCAAATGGAGTTGATTCACAAACTTGCCCGGGTACATCAAAACGTTTGCGTGGTCGGCGACGACGATCAAAGTATCTACGGATGGCGCGGCGCGCAGGTCTCCAATATCCTCGAATTTGAGCGTCATTTTCATCATCCGACTATTATTAAGCTCGAACAGAATTATCGGAGCACGAACGCTATTCTCGGCGCCGCAAACAGCATCATCCGCCACAACCCGCGCCGAAGACCGAAATCTCTCTGGAGCGAAAACGGCGATGGCGACAGAATCCGCGTCGTACAGGTACCTGACGAAGAGGAAGAAGCCAATTTTGTCACCGGGGACATTCAGAGACTCCGGTTGTCCGACGGTGGTGACTGGACCGATTTTGCAGTGATCTTTCGCATGAACGCGCAATCACGTCTTCTCGAGGCGAATCTGCGACGGCTGCAGATCCCCTACCGCATCGTGGGGAGCCACAGCTTTTTCGAACGCCGGGAGGTGAAGGATTTACTAGCCTATCTATCGTGCATTGCTAACCCGCAGGACGACATAAGTCTGCTGCGAATCATCAATACGCCTGCGCGTGGCATCGGGGCATCAACGATCGAGTCAGCAATTGAATTCAGCAATCGCAAGGGGACATGCTTGTTTGAAGTGCTCCGGTCGGATGATTTCCACGAAAGGCTGACAAGGCGCTCAAGTGAATCCATCAGGAGATTCACGGATCTTATAGAATCGTATGAAACAAAACTCAGCCGGCCGTTAGCCAAGATCGCTGCTGTCGCTGATGAGTTAGTTCGCGAGATTGGTTATACCGAGGATTTGCGGCGGAGTTGCAAATCGCCAGAAGAGGCTCTCAACAGGCAGGAGAATGTGCAGGAGATGATTCGAACTCTTTCCGAATACGAATCACGCTCGAGCGACGGACTGTCAGGATTTCTGGCCGAGATGTCTCTGGCTCGGGATCGTCAGGAAGACTCGGAGGCGGACAAAGGGGGCGTGACGTTAATCACATTCCATGCGGCAAAAGGCCTGGAATTTCGGCATGTATTTTTGGTGGGCATCGAAGAGTCAATTCTGCCGCATGCACGATCCAAGCTCGAAGGGAGCGTCGACGAGGAGCGCCGGTTATTTTATGTGGGGATCACACGCGCCATGCGCACGGTGGTGATTACCCACTGTGCTAACCGCAAGAAATATGGCAGTCTGACACCCTGCTATCCGAGTTCGTTTCTCCAAGACCTGGATTTGCGCTATACAGAAATCGTCGATTTTCACGAACTAACCAAAAAGCCGGCAAGCGAAAGCACCGCCCGCGCGCACTTCGCGAAAATGCGAGAGTTGCTAGCCTGGAAATCCCACGAGCCAGAGCGCTCGTGAGATTTCCAGGCTCAAGAGCCACTCAGCGGATAGCCTCGCGCCGCGCCAGGCGATAGCAAATGCGATTTGATTGATCAATTCCAGGGACTAGGCTTTCTTCATGAGCGTCCTTCGGAACACAGATTTGGACTATAAGTTAGAGCGAATTTCGAATCTCGACTTTGCGGCGTTCGATCGCTACTTCGAGAACCTTCCTCTAGACCCTTACATACAGGGAAAATTCCGACTGCGCCGTTTTTCACGATTTCAGGGACCGCCCGAGGATCTCAAACGGTTGGAACACAAATACTTTGAGCAGAGTGCGGCTGTCAACAAACTGGCCGGAGGAGTCAAGCGCGACTTCGCCGAATTGGAAGATCAACTGACAGCTCTTCCTGATTTCCAGATGCTGGTTGCGCAGTTTGTGGATTTCTCCAAAATCGAGCCGGCAACAAGCCAGATCGGCGTCCATCAGATCAGAATCGTTGCCGCGCCTGGTATGATGGGGGAACCTGCGCCAGAAGGGATTCATCAGGATGGATTCGATTTTGTCGGTATTTTTTGCATCAAACGCGCGAACCTGATCGGCGCAGAAACGCACCTTTACGAAAGTCCGGCAAGTCGGCCCATTTTTGCTAAAGAGTTGCAACCCGGCGAATTCGTTTTGGTAAACGATCGACGTCTTTATCACTTCACAGGCGGAATAAGGCCTGCTGGTCCGGGTTACGGCGTTCGGGACGTGTTTGTGATGACGGCATAGGGTGTGGCAGAATGAATTCTTCGGTCGCGTCCGTCGCCGAAAAAAGAAATGATCACAGAGCAAACCTGTTCGTTCCCGGTTGACTGGGTTCGCGGCCAATTCCCCGCGCTCCGCAAGCGTATTGACGATCAGCCCGTGATTTATCTCGATGGTCCGGGCGGAACGCAGGTCTGTGAAAAGGTCATTTGCGCAATGACCAACTATTTACAGACCTCGAATAGCAACCTCGGCGGCAGGTTCGCCACAAGCGTTCAAACCAGCGAGATCGTTTCGCGAACCCGGATCGCATTAGCCGAATTTATCAACGCCAACAAGCCGCAGGAAATCGTGTTTGGCCAAAACATGACCAGTCTGACGTTCGCACTGAGTCGCTCGCTGGCCCGAACCTGGTCGCGTCATACGGAAATGATTGTGACCTCGCTGGACCACGATGCCAACATCGCTCCCTGGCGTCTTGCGGCTGCCGACCGCAACGTCACGGTGAAAACATGGGAGGTGCGGAAGCAAACCTGTTCGCTCGACCTCGAAGACTTGCGGCCACTGCTCAATAAAAGAACCGCTCTGATCGCCGTTACTCTCGCTTCTAATGCTTCCGGTTCACACGTTGACGTGCGCGGGGTTGCCGAACTTGCAAAAACCGTCGGAGCGAAACTCTTTGTAGACGCGGTGCACTTCGCGCCTCACGGACGCATCGACGTTCAGGCCTTAGGATGCGATTTCCTGGCCTGCTCAGCTTACAAATTTTTTGGACCGCACATCGGGGTGCTCTGGGGACGTGAGGAATTGCTATTACAATTGGAGAGTTTTAAGGTTCGACCGGCAGCGAGCCGGCCACCGGGTAAATGGGAAACCGGCACGCAGAGCTTTGAAAGCATCGCGGGAACTCTGGGCGCGCTCGACTATCTTCGAGATCTGGCGAATGCCGCAAATAGGACATCACTCGCAGACGCGATGGAACTGGTCAGGAATTACGAGTTGACATTGAGTGAACATTTTCTCGCAGGGGTAGCTCGAATCGCTCGAATCAAGCTGTATGGAATCGCTGACCCGCTCGAAGCGATGCGGCGAACTCCCACCTTTGCGATACGCGTAGATGGCGTTCCACCCGATGATGTCGCTCAAAAGCTTGGCGACATCGGGATCTTTGTTTGGAGCGGCGACTTCTATGCTGTCGACCTAATCGAACGCTTGGGTCTCAAGGACAAAGGAGGCGTAGTCCGCATTGGCTTCGTCCACTACAATACGCCCGATGAGGTAGACCGGGTTTTGCAAGCCCTTGAAGAGATATGAAGCCGGCCTTAGCCTGGAGCCGCTCAGGAAGCGGCTCGGAAGAAAAATGGGACTTAAGTTAAAAGGGCCTACTCGATAACCTCAAAGTGGCTCATTAACCTGAAAAGTCGATAGCGCTCTTCGATTTCCTTCCGCGGTAACGTTTTGATCCGGTCGAGGCTGAACGCTTCAACACAAAAGCTCGCCAACAAGCTCCCGTATACCACAGCCTTTTTCAGATCCGCAAAAACAAAGCTCCCTTTGTTAAGACCGGCCAGATAGCCCGCAAAACCTCCGGCGAAGGTGTCCCCGGCGCCGGTCGGATCATGGATATCTTCCAGAGGGAATGCACCGCAGCTGAAGAATTGACCATCCCCCAAGAGCAGGCAGCCGTGCTCTCCCTTCTTGATCGCAACATATTTTGGTCCCAGCCGCAAAATGTTTCGTCCGGCCTTGATTAAACTTGTCTCCTCCGTCAGTTGGCGTGCCTCGCTATCGTTCAACACGAGTAGATCCACGCGTCTAATCAGTTCGAGCAGTTCTGGACGGGTTGTGGTAATCCAAAGATCCATCGTGTCTGCAACGACAAAGCGAGGATTCTCAACTTGATCGAGCACACGTTGTTGAAGGGCCGGGCTGATATTTCCCAATAGAATGATAGGCGTCTTCCTATAACTTTCCGGAAGGTTCGGCGAGAAGGTCTCAAACACATTGAGCTCAACGCTCAACGTTTTCCGTTGATTCATGTCCCACTCGTATTCTCCGGACCATCTGAACGTCCGCCCGTCCACAATCTGCAGGCCCTCGATGTTGATCCCGCAAGATTTGAACAGCTCAATATGTTGCTTTGGAAAATCTGTGCCAACGATCCCCACAAGGTTAACCCTCGTCAGCAGGCTGGCAGCAACCGATGCGTATGAAGCCGAACCACCCAGTAAATCTTCGTGCTCTTCTAACTTCGTTTTGATGTTGTCAAGGGCGATCGAACCAACAATTAGGACGGACATAAGCTCTTTGATGACGGCCAGACCCGTTTAGCACATCCGGCCCCGATAGCACGCAAAAATTTCCCGCCAACCGTCCGGATTCGCGTTCGCCGGCGGATTACATCAGCCGTTGAGGATATTTAACGCAACCGTGTGCCAGGCCCGCTAGCTTAGCTAGCTCGCTTCAGTCTTCGGGCCCAGCCGCCTGAATTTTTCATCGCGAGCCCAAAAAAGTAGCGTTCCGGCTTTATTTGCGATCCGCTTTGCTTTGGCTTCTCTTTGGACCTAAGGATTCGTGCGCGCATTTATGCACCATCAAGAAAAACAGGAAGGCTCCGGCCAGCGAGACGATACGCTGCTTGGGAGATCGTGGTTCGCTGGCCTATTCGGCCAACTCGTACGCCCATGGCCGAGCTTCTTCATTCTGGTCTTTTTACTAGGCTGGCCGTCGGTGTGGTTTTTTGCGAAGATCCCCGTTTTGTGGAATTACATGGACGGTTTTCTGCAGGTCTCGACCAAACCGGGAGTCGCGAATTTACTCGTATGGCCACCGCTTTATTGCTTTGGGGCGCGGTTTCCGATGCTGATCGGTTATTTGATCGGAGGTGGAACGCTTAAAGGGGCCGTCCAGTATATTAGTCATCCGGTGCTGACCAACCCTGCGGTCCTGACGCTAATCATCACGCAGCACCTGGCTTTCTTGGGGGCCTCATTGGTTTTCATTCGCACTATTTCAAAGAAAACGTTCGTTCAAATTGTTCTTGCGCTCATCTTCTCGAGCTTCAGTTTCCTATACGCAACGGTTCACACGGTTGGCAGCGAATCAGGGAGTGTCGTATTTATTCTTCTCATCGCCGCGTTATCGGTAGAGATAGCAAGATCTAACCAGCTTAACTTCAGGAGGTGGATCTTGTTGTCCGGCCTCCTCTCTGCCGCTGTCCTCACAAGGTATATTAACGCGGTGACGCTCCTTCTACCCGTTGTTGCAGCGGCCGTGCCTCGTTTCAATGACGGTAGAGGTGCCCTGGAAGCATGTCGAAGTGCGGCGTCGCGGGCTTTGGTCGCCTTGGCAGCGGGAGTAACTGCCCTAGCCTTGGCGAATTGTCTCATTTGGTTGTTTTGTTTACGCGCCAAAGTCGATCATCGGTCGATGGTAGGTCTAACCTTCCTTGCACGCATCGACCAATTGCGAAACGCGCCGGGCAGGTTCTCGGAGTTTGTAGACGAGATGGTCGATCACTTGAGCGATTCTGTCTTGGTGGAAACACTCCAGCGATTGAAGCGCGCGAACGAGGCACACAAGTTTGGTACCGATTTTATCACCGAAGCCAAAGCGACCATCGCGGAGGTGTCGAGCGCTCATGGATTGGCATCGAATGCCCCCTCGTTTCGCACGTTCATCGACGAAAAATTTAACGCTTTGATGACGGCCACGTTGCTCACCCAGCCCGCGTCGTTTCGTCAAGCGGTAGCAAGTGATTGGCTGGAAGGTCAAAATTGGCTCTGTGGTTTCTTTACCTATTGCTCGATCAGTGGCACGGCAATCGATTGGGACAATGATCCACTCAGCAGCAAGATGAAACCGCTCCACGGCTTAGCAACATTTTCCAATTTCAGCTTTGCTGACCTGAACGCTCTCGCGAAGAATTTCACGGGGCCTTTTCTCGCGGACGAAATCGCGCTCTGGCATCTGGTTGTGGCAATCTGCATTTTGAGCGTGGTGGCCGGTATATTGCGCGTTCCAGCCTGGAATACCGTGACGGCAGTTTCGATGCTCGTTGTTGGCGAGCTAGTCTATTTGTTAAGCTGTTGTGTTGCTGGGCAAGTGTGTCGATACGGAATACCGTTTCTTGAGCTCGTCATGTGCGCGGCATTGACCCAAGTGGCTGGTATTCTGGATGTCCTTTTGGACCGGCTTGGATCCTCGAAGCTCGAAAATTCATGGTCGCGTTGAGAGCCCAGCAATGGCCCAGCCGGCCCCGGCAACCATGATCGGTGGCGCCCTGGAGGGCTACGGTCCCTCGTAGCCGTGGGTAGCCGATATTTCACGGCGCCGACGGAGCGGGCGCCCTCCAGGGAATCGCCCAGCAATGGCCCAGCCGGCCGCGGCAACCATGATCGGTGGCGCCCTGGAGGGCCCACGGTCCCTCGTAGCGGTCGGTAGCCGATATCCACACCCTTTCACGGCGCCGACGGAGCGGGCGCCCTCCAGGGAATCGCCCAGCAATGGCCCAGCCAGCCCCGGCAACCAGGATCGGTGGTGTTCTGGAGGGCTACGGTCCCTCCTAGCCGTCGGTAGCCGATATCAATACCTTTCACGGCGCCGACGGAGCGGGCGCCCTCCAGGGAATCGCCCAGCAATGGCCCAGCCTGCCCCCGGCAACCATGATCGGTGGCGCCCTGGAGGGCTACGGTCCCTCGTAATTAGTCGGACGGCACGGAGTGTTTTGACCGGAAAGATCGCTGACACCTGTTCGGATACATCGCTGACAGGTGGATAACACTTCTACGGAAT
>DATMQC010000157.1:0-3761 GCA_035567275.1 Chthoniobacterales bacterium
CCCCCCACAACTATCAGTCGAACAGTTCGTTGACATCCTTGTTCACCTTTTTGAAGGTCGAAGCCGCGTTGGCTCCATTCAACAAAACGGCGTCGAGTCCGACCTTTGTGATGCGCAGAACATCCGCAGCATGATCAGCGATCGGAAAAAGAAAAGTTCCCTGCGGATCCGTTGCTTCAGCGAGGAAGGCCGACACGTCGACGCCCTTCTTACTCATGACCTGCTCCGCAAGTTCTGCGTCACTGCGGATTGCCGGAAAGACAACTCCATATCCAGCAATGATTTTCTGCCCCTCTTCTGAACCAAGAAATTTGACCCATTTCCAAGCCTCATCTTTATGCTTGCTGCCGACCCAAATCGAGTCTGCGAGGCCGTTGAACATCGATTTGCGACCATCCGGCCCCTTGGGAAGCGGGGCAAAGCCCTTGTCGAATTTGGCATTATCCGAGTACCAATTGATCGTCCAGGATCCGGTGAGTGCCATCGCTCCCTTTCCCGCCGCGAAGAGCCCGTTTGCCCCGAGCTGCCGAGCATCTTTCGCAGGAACGATGAATCCCTTCTTCATTGTATCGGCAAGCCACTGCAACGTCTCCGCCAGTTTTGGATCGTCGTAGTGAAACCCTTTAGCCCATGGACCGTCATGAAACTTAAAACCATTCGAAACGGCAAAGTGACTCCATTCAACCTGACCAAATCCATCGGGCGCACCATCAATCAGTAGCCCATATTGCTTAACCTTTTTGGGATTGAAATTGGGCGATAGTCCGTTGTTGCCCGCCTCGTCGATCGAAAGCTTCGCTATCAATTGACCAAATGTTCCCCCATCCTTTGGATTCCAAGTTAAATCATTCAGCTCCTTGGGATCCACGCCCGCCTTTTCCAGCATAGCCTTGTTGTAAATGAGGGCGATTGTATCCCAATCTTTCGGCAACCCGTATTGCTTGCCACCTTTTCCCCAAAGATCGTACAAGCCACCCAGATAGACATCGGTGGGAACCTTGTCCTTCTTGATGAGCGGCCCGATATCAACCAGCAACTCGTTCGCCACGAATTCAGGATACCGCGCGAGGTGATCCGTAAAGACATCCGGTGCTGTCCCGGAAACGAATCCGGTACTCAGGGTCGTCCAATAATCGCCCCACGCCGTCTGCGTAATCTTTACCTTGATATCCGGGTTTGCTTTTTCAAATGCCGCCGCAGCCGCCTGGTAAGCAGGCAACTGTAACGCGTCCCATAACCAATAGGTGATTTCCGTCGCCGCATGCGCAGAAACGGCTGCCAATGTTAAGCCCGCGAATAGTAAGTTTCTGAGGCGATACATAGTTAGTTAGTTCTCGATTGGGGGTTTTTATTTCATGCCACTGAATTGGAAGGATTCGACCACTTTTCGGCCGAAAAAGACCAGGAGCGCAACCATCGGGATAACTCCAAGGACCGTACAGGCCATCAAACCTGTCCAATCCGGAACGCCAGCCTGTTGTTGCGTTCGAAACGCATTGATTGCGACCGCAATCACACGAACGGATTCTTCCCGCCCGATAAGGAAGGGCCAGAAAAATTCGTTCCATGTCGACACGGTCGTCAGGATGGCTAGGGTGGCCAGAGAGGGGCCGTGAATCGGCAGGATCATCCGAAAGAAAATGGAAAAGTAAGATGCGCCGTCGATGCGCGCTGCCTCCTCGACATCCTTCGGGGTCGAAAGAAACATCTGTCTGAGGAAAAATACAGCGAAAGGCGTCATCAACGCGTACGGCGCAGCCATTCCCTGAAAGGTGTTCAGCCAGCCGAGATCGTGGATAAGAATGAAATTCGGAATGAACAGAACAGCCGTCGGGATCATTGTCGCCGCAATAAAGAGAAAGAAAAGCAGGTCGCGTCCTGGAAACCGCAACCGAGCGAATGCGTAGGCGGCTGTTGCGCTGAAAAAAATCTGCGGGGCCACGGCCATGGCAGTGAAGATCACGCTGTTCAGTAATGCTCGGAAAAAAGTGATCTTTGCGAGACCGGTCTGCTGCAGTCGAGGATCAGTCGGATCGACAAATCCAAGCACTCGTTGGAAGTTGAAGAGTGTCGTATCGTTCGGAAGAGGTGATCCTCCGCTTTCAAATAAGGAATTGGGCCCGGTCAACGCCGTCTTGAAGGCTATCCAGAGCGGACCAAGCGAAATCAGCGCGAATAGAATGAGCACCGCATAACCAAGCCAGCGGCCGATCGGTAAAGTTGACGCCGATGTTTTCATAAGATTTAACCCAGGTCTGATTCTCCAGAGCGCAGAACCCGCATTTGAGCCAAAGTTACAAGCACCAATCCAAGAAACAGAACTGTTGACATCGCAGACGCATATCCCATCCGCATGCTGCTGAACGCCTCCTGATAGATGTACCAGACAATGGTTCGGGTTGCCGTACCCGGGCCTCCTTGTGTCGTAACCGCAATCGTATCGAATATCTGGAAAGAACCAATGACGCTCGTCACCAGTACGAATACAACCGTCGGGCGCAGAAGTGGCAGCGTTATGGCACTGAACATCTTCCATTGAGAAGCGCCCTCAATGCGCGCCGCTTCATAGAGGTGCTCAGGAATGGATTGGAGACCGGTGTAAAAAAGCAGCGCAGCATAGCCCATGTGTCGCCAGATATTGATCGCGGCAATCGTCGGCAGCGCTAGATTTTCATCGCTAAAGAAGGCGTGCCTTCCCAGACCCAGGCCCTCAAACACGAAATTCAGGAATCCGAGAATAGGGTCCAGCATCCAGAACCAGATCATCGCTGCGATAACATTTGAGACCAAAAACGGTGCCAACATGATCGAGCGCATCACGACCGATCCTGTGAGACGTTTGAGCAGAACCGCGATCAGCAATCCGAGCACTGTTTGAACCGGAATGTTGTAAAGAACGTAGAGAACGGTGACCCAGATTGAACTCCAGAACTTCCCGTCTCCAAGCAATCGTAGATAGTTGTCCAGGCCGAGAAACTTTGGGGCGCGCAACAAATTCCAGTTCGTTAGTCCGATATAAAACGCGCGGATCGTGGGTAGCAGATAAAACAGGCTGAACCCGACCAAAGCCGGGGTAATGAACAGCCACCCGCAAAATCCTTCTCTTTCTGTGAGACGTTTGTGCGAGCGGAAGCCGTCAACAGCTGGGGCGGAATGGTCCGATAGGATGGACGTTTTAGTGGACATCTTACGGGTGGGGGGTTCGGCATTTGATCTGCAGGTGGCAGCCGACTGGATCGAGCGTGGCGGAAACGAAACCAACGCACAAACCAAACCGCCTGCAACCGGATCGTACTAAACCGCCTTTTAACACGTGCTAGTACGATGTCAAAATTTTTGTTTTGCAGGGACGGGGCCCCGCGGGAGGAATCGGGAAGCGAGTTCGGAGTTTGGAGTTCGCCGACCCCCGGTCATCGCCCGCGTTTACGCGTCAGCATAAACTCGTTGCCTTCGGTATCTACGCACATTGCGAGATGAGGTGGGTCGCTCCCTTCCGGCTCCGGCTCGCGACTCAAACAGCCGCCGCCGGCCACAACTTCCCGCGCCCCGGAAAGCACATCGGCCACCTGAAAACTCAGCCCGGTCCATGTCCGTCCACCTTCCCCTCCCCGGTGAATTCCGATCGTCGCGCCGCTTACAGCGACCTCACAGATAACCTCCGATTCTCTCACGACTTCGCCGTTGAAGACGTCTCGGTAGAATCGCATCGCTCGCTTCAGGTCAACAGCCCAGATGATATACTTCACGCGCTCCACGTTCAT
>DATMQC010000158.1:0-2390 GCA_035567275.1 Chthoniobacterales bacterium
GTTCTGGAAGCCGGTCGCAAGCAAATTTTCATGAACGCAGAAACCAGTGTCGAAACCAATCGAGACTTCGATTGGCCGCTCGCTTATAAAGCCGAGGCGGTGTTGAGGCGATTCATCGGCTTGTTTCTTGCTCGCCATCAAGTCGCGTTCAAACTCGCTGAGCGGATGGAGGAAGAAACCGGGACCGATTTTTACGAGTGGGTCGACTATCTCAGCGCGGGTCCCGATGCCATTGATGAACTCTCGAGTGCCGGATTCGTCTTGGAACAGGTCGAGACCCCTCCGGGCACCAAAGCTTTTTATCATCCCAGAGCCATGATGCCGCGGGTACTCGTGCATCGGAACGGTAGCCTGGGTGGCGCGCCCAGGGAACTCGCCATCCGTCCGGAGTCTATCATTGACTTCATATCCAAAAATAATGTTGGCACGGAAATCATCGGAAAATTTGGATCCCGCTTCCGCACCGCGCTTGTAGCCGAAGAATCAGGTCACAAACTATTCGCTCTGGAACGACTTGCTTATCGCGGTTTCGTCGACCAACCCGACTCGCCCGAATTCGCATTGGCAGTGATCAGCACACGCGAGTTATGGCGAATGCGAAAGCGCGATTTTATCGATGACGCTTCCGGCATAGCACATGCATTTGAATTGCAAGATAGAGCGGTTGCCCTCGTCGGAGCCGACGTTGCTTGCGACCTTTTCTTCGGCGAAGAACGTGCCTACTGGGAATTCCGCAACCGTGCCGGACGTAGACAAAAGCGACGCCAGGACTCAATGGGTTTAGGTTGGGGCAATCACGACCACCACACCTTCCGTTGTTCGCGTCGCTTTTTCGCCGATGTAATCGAATTCTTTTGCCGATTCGGGTTTGCAAAACGTGAACGCTATTACGCGGGAGCGGAGGCCAGCTGGGGTGCCCAGATTCTTGAGCATTATACAACGGGCATTACGGTCTTCGCCGACGTAGATTTGATGCCGGGAGAAACGGCAATCGATTTTACCAGGGAGCGGTTGCCGGAGGCTCCACGGCTTGGAACTGTGGGGCTTTGGTGTGGACTCCACGGAGACAGTTTTCTTCAGGCGGGCATGCATCATCTTGAAGCGCGGTTCGATTTTACGCTTCTGCGCGACCAGTTGGCAAAAGAAGGGATCAACATGATGAAACCATTCTCAGATTTTCTCTTCTTGCGGCAGGCCTTTACCGAAGGCGAGCGCTGGCCGGTTCGAAAGGAAAGGGTTCAGAAGTTGCTTGCCGCGGGCTTTATTACGGAAGGTCAGGCTCTGCTATTCAACAACAACGGCGCAATAGGCAGTCATCTCGAGAATCTTCAACGAAAGGGCGGCTTCAAGGGATTCAATCAAAAATCCGTCAGCGTTATTATTGGAGCCACGGATCCGAGATCGGCCGGCCTGAAAGAAGGCGCAATGACTCGTTCCTCTCTGGATCAGAAACGGGTCTTACCGACTCGGGACGCAGGCTAAAGCCAAAGAATTGTGACGATGCAGATCGGAATTCTTGGGGCCGGCAAGATCGGAATCTCGATCGCAACCCTTTTGGAGACAGCCGAATTTGTAGATGCAGTCGTTCTCGGCGATGCACGAATCGCTGATCACCTTGATGGACTGCGGAAGATCCGGTTTCAACAGATTGATATCCGGTCTGAAGACGCCTTGAAGAATTTCATTCAGGGCTGCGGCGCCATTGTGAGCGCCGCTCCTTATTATCTGAACAGATTGATCGCAAATGTGTGCGCCGACGAAGGACGCTCTTATTTCGATCTCACTGAAGATGTTGAAACGACGAGCTTTGTGCGTGGACTGGCGAATGGAAAGAATTCGACTTTCGTGCCCCAGTGCGGCCTTGCGCCCGGCGCGATCAACATAATCGGAAGCGGACTGGCGCATTCTCTCAAAACGATTCGTTCGCTGGAAATGCGCGTCGGCGCCCTCCCGCTCTCGGCAAGCAACCAGATGAAATATTATCTGAGTTGGAGCACTGCAGGGCTGATCAATGAATATTGCCAATTCGGAGAAGCGTTGTATCAAGGGCGGCGCATTCCCACCGCGCCGCTTGATGGCGTAGAGCGGCTGACGATCGATGGTGTGGAATATGAGGCTTTCAACACCTCCGGCGGCGTAGCGACGATGTGTGAGACCTTTCAAGACAAAATCAGCGATCTGAGTTACAAAACGCTGCGCTACCCAGGACACCGCGATCTGATGAAGTTCCTCCTTTACGATTTGAACCTGAGCCAGAGGCGAGATGTGCTCACCCAAATCTTTGATCAGGAGGTTCCGCTTACATTCAGCGACGTGGTGGTCATTTACGTGAACAGCGTTGGAAACGATGAGAGCGGACTGATCCAGCGAAGCTTTGTCAAAAAGATCTA
>DATMQC010000159.1:0-4605 GCA_035567275.1 Chthoniobacterales bacterium
GTTTCTCCGCCATCTCAGTTGCCCTCACCTTTGCCGTGGGAATGCTGTTGGCCGTAATCCTGGAGTGGAAAGAGCTAAATTTTCGGGGAGGTTATCGCACTCTGTTGATTCTTCCGTACGCGGTGCCGGCAGTGCTTTCAATTCTCATTTTCAAAGGGTTATTCAATCAGGAATTCGGTGCGGTAAACGAGTTTCTGAAGGCTGCTTTCGGCTTCGCACCCGAGTGGGAGACAAATCCCTGGGGCGCACGTGTGATGGTCCTGCTGGTGAATGTCTGGCTGGGCTATCCGTACATGATGTTGATTTGCACCGGAATGCTTCAGTCAATTCCATCCGGGATTTATGAAGCGAGCGCGATCGAAGGCAGCAATCCACTAATCGATTTCTTCAAGATTACCCTGCCCTTGGTGTTGCCACCCCTCGTCCCGATTCTCGTCTCAAGCTTCGCGTTTAACTTCAACAATTTCAATCTCATCTATCTCTTGACGGCCGGGGGTCCAAAAATGGTCGGTGGCGGAATCGCGGGCGAGACCGACTTACTGGTGAACTATACGTTCAATATCGCCTTTCGCGATTCAGGCACGGACTACGGTTTGGCGAGTGCTATCGCCACGTTGCTTTTCCTGATGGTCGGCTTCCTCGCCTGGATGAATCTGAAACTGAGTGGAAAAAACGCAAAAATGTAATCTCATGACCGCGAGTCAAAAACTTCTTGTCCGCAAAACCATGGCGCACGCCTTCATGATTTGTTTTATCGTTTTGATGTTGGTGCCATTCGTAATGGTTGTCTCAGCCTCCTTTCGCCAAGGCAATTTCGCGCCGAGCCGTTTAATTCCCGACAAGGTCAGCCTGGACCACTGGAAATATGTTTTTGGCATCCCTTACCAGGAGGTCGTTAACCCAGCCACCGGAGAAACCCGCCTGATCAAACCGAGCACGCCTCCGCTGTTCTGGTTTTGGAATTCAATCAAGGTCTCATTCATTGCGTCCGCGGGAATCATTTTCCTTTCTGGATCGGCTGCCTATGCGTTCGCCAGACTCCGATTCAGATTCAGGTCGATTACCTTAAAAGGTCTCCTCATTCTCCAGATGTTCCCCATGGTTCTCTCATTGGTGGCGTTCTATGTGATTCTGGATTTTGCGGGGCAATATTTCCGATGGATCGGTCTGAACACCCATTCCGGATTAATCATGGTTTACCTGGGCGGTATCTCGAATTATATCTGGATGATAAAAGGGTATTTCGAAACGATCCCCCTCAGTATGGAAGAATCAGCTCGAATCGATGGCGCGAGTCAGTTCCAGACTTTCACCAGAATCTTGATTCCGATAAGTCTACCAATTTTTGCAGTTGTATTTATTCTCTCGTTCATCTCCTATATGTCTGAATACCCAGTGGCATCTGTCGTTCTGCAGTCCGGCGATAACTGGACGTTGGCGGTGGGTGCTAACTCATTTTTGTATGAACAGGAAAAACTCTGGGGTCGATTTGCTGCGTTAGCGGTCTTGAGCGGCGTGCCGATTACTGTAGTTTTCCTTATGTGCCAAAGATTCGTCATCGGAGGCCTGACCTCCGGTGGCGTCAAAGAATAACAACCCCAGAACGAACTGCCATGAGTGAAGGAGCCGTTGAAATTAAAAATTTAGTGAAAACCTATGTGGACGATCGGGGACGCCCCACGTTCACAGCTGTAAAGAACATTAGCCTGCATATTGAGGATGGCGAGTTTATGGTGCTTGTCGGTCCTTCCGGGTGCGGAAAGTCGACAACCCTCCGAATGGTCGCGGGCCTCGAAAAAATCTCCAGCGGAACGATTTCGATCGGCGGCCGCGTGGTGAATGAAATGGAACCGAAAGATCGCGGGATAGCAATGGTGTTTCAAAACTATGCGCTCTACCCGCACATGACGCTCTTTAACAACATGGCTTTCGGGCTGCAGCTGGCGAAGAAGTCAAAGGATTTCATCTCGGAGACCGTCGATCGAACATCCAAGGCCCTGGGCCTTGATCACATGCTGGAGCGGAAACCTCACGCGCTCTCCGGCGGTCAGCGCCAGCGCGTTGCTCTCGGCCGCGCGATCGTGCGAAGTCCGAAGGTCTTTCTGTTCGACGAGCCGTTGTCAAACCTCGACGCGAAGATGCGCGTTCAGATGCGCTCGGAGATTTCGAAACTCCACGCGCAACTCGGTTCGACGATGATCTACGTGACCCATGACCAGGTGGAGGCGATGACCATGGGTGACCGGATCTGCGTCATGCGCGACGGCAACATCATGCAGGTGGCGGACCCACTGACCCTTTACCGCCAACCGGACAACCTTTTCGTCGCGGGGTTTATTGGTAGTCCACCGATGAACTTGATTAAAGGAAAAGTACAAAAACGCGACGGCGGTTTGTTCTTCGTCGAGACGGCGGAAAAGAACGGGCTGACTATCCCTTTGCAGGGGCGTTTGGAGTCTCTCGCCAGCAAGTATGTCGATAAAGATATCGTCTTCGGCGTCCGGCCTGAGCATCTTAGCGACCAGGTCAAAGACAGCGGTCACATACCCGTAACCTCGACCGTTGAAATCTCGGAACCGATGGGCTCAGAATCTCTCGTTTACCTGAAGTCCGGCACCGGAAACATGATCGCGCGCATCCACGGTGAACACCTCTTCCATTTGGGTGAGCAAGTCACCGTTCAGATCAATCTTGATAAAGTCAGCCTCTTCGATGCCGCGACGGAAAACGTCATTCGATAAGCCCTTCTATGCGCCAAATCCTAGATACCGAGCAGTACGTCCAGGTTCCTCCGATGATGCTGTCGGACCCCTTTTATCGAATCACTTATCTTATCAAGGAAGAGATCCGTAAGTATAAATGGATTGAAGGCGAAAAGGGGCGGCAGCTTTCCTGGGAAGAGGCGCGAAAAGAGTGGATGAAGGATCATAAGGAAAAGTACGAGAAATTCCTTTTGGAAACCCTCGCTTTCGCTGAAGAAAATGTTCCAGCGCAGGAAGCCGAATAGAGTTGCAGGTAGCAGTATCGCAGGCGTTGCTGAAGAATAAACCATCATCGAGTCGCACGACGAGATCGCCGAGAATCGGGCCGCAACGGTTCTCGGCGATTTATTATGTCCATCCCCCTATTCAACTGGCTAAAGGATCGGTCAGCGGGCGTTTTGCTGCATCCGACAAGTCTACCTGGCTCCACAGGAATTGGAACACTTGGACGTGAAGCGAGACATTTCATTGATTTCCTGGTGGATGCCGGTTTGAAGTACTGGCAAGTCTGCCCTCTGGGTCCAACTGGGTTCGGGGACTCACCTTATCAATGTTTCTCTGCATTCGCCGGCAATCCTTATTTCATTGATCTGGAGACTCTGGTTGGACAGCGTTATCTGGAAGAAAATGATCTGGCTGAATTGAGACGACTTCCAGCCGACCGCGTCGACTACGGAGCTCAATGGGTCCTGCGCTGGCCAATCTTAAGAAAGGCTTATCGGGCTTTCGCCGCCGATGCCTCGCGCACTGACAAGGCAGATTTCGCAGCATTCAGAAAGAACCATAAAGACTGGCTCGAGGCATACGCCCGCTTCACTGCGCTCAAGGGCAAGTATGATGGAAGCTCGTGGCAACTGTGGCCAAGTGGCCTCAGGCAATACTCAAAAGTCAGGAAGCCATCTGTAAAATCTGAGCTTTCCGAGGAAATCGACGCGCAGGCGTGGTTCCAGTTCGAGTTCTTTCGTCAATGGCTCGAACTCAAGTCTTACGCGAATACGCGCGGCGTACAGATTTTTGGGGACATCCCGATTTTTGTTGCCATGGATAGTTCAGACGTATGGACGCATCCAACTTTGTTTCAGATGGATGATGATTTGAGACCGACGGCCGTTGCCGGTGTGCCGCCGGACTATTTCGCAGCTGAAGGTCAGCTTTGGGGAAATCCGCTCTACGACTGGGACAGGCATCACGCAACAAACTATGAGTGGTGGCTGTCGCGCCTCCGAGCGAGCTTTCAGCTTTTTGATGTCGTCCGAATCGACCATTTTCGAGGGTTTGACGAGTATTGCAAAATTCCGGCAAGCGCGATTAACGCGCTGGATTACAAATGGGAGAAAGGCCCAGGTTTAGCTCTTTTCGAGGCAATTCAAAGAGAGTTTCCGGATGCTAAATTGGTGGCTGAAGATCTCGGAATCATCACCGATTCGGTTCGAGCGCTGGTCGAGGCGACTGGCGTGCCGGGGATGAAAGTGCTTCAATTCGGTTTCGAGGGCGCCACCGAATACCTCCCGCATAAAGGAGTTCCTAATTCCGTGCTCTACCCCGGGACGCACGACAATGATACGGCATGGGGTTGGTACTCAAAGCAGTCCGAACCGGTTAAGGACTTCTTCCGCCAGTATCTGCGGGTGCCGGGCGACGCAGTCCCTTGGGATATGGTACGGGCGGGGTATGCCGCGCCGAGCCGGCTGTTTATCGTCCCGATGCAGGATTTGCTGAGTTTAGGGAGCGAATCGCGCATGAATATGCCCGGGCAGGCGGTTGGCAACTGGCATTGGCGATTTATGCGGGAGCGATTGGATCAACTCTGGAATGAGAGTGGCGAGTATCTCCGGCTTTTGGC
>DATMQC010000160.1:0-21558 GCA_035567275.1 Chthoniobacterales bacterium
CGCAGCGCGATTTGCCCGATCCGCGGGCCCTGCGTTACCCAGGAACTTTGCAGATTCTCGAAATTGTCGAGGTAGATGCGTGCGAGTGCCTGAGTCCGCAGATATTCCGCTGACCCAGCCGGCGTCGCTTTCAAAACGACATTCTCAGGTTGGAATGTCCAGCAAATGAAGGCAGTAAACCCGCCTGTCTCATCCTGCAATTGACGCAGCCGCTCGAGGTGTTCGATCCGCTCCTCGATCGTCTCTACATGCCCGAACATCATCGTTGCGCTGCTATTCAATCCGAGCTCATGCGCAATTCGCATAACCCGCAACCATTGGTCGGAATTGCATTTCAGCGGCGAGATCCGATTCCGCACTCGGTCCACCAGAATCTCTCCTCCCCCGCCGGGAATCGATCCAAGGCCGGCGTCCTTGAACTTTTGAATTACCTCGCGCATCGGCATTCGGAAGACTTCCACAAAGTGGTTAAACTCCGGAGGGCTGAACGCGTGAATGTTGATCTGTGGATATTTTTCCCGGATGTGATGCAGCAGATTCAGGTAGTAGTCGATTCCCAGCTTGGGGTGATGACCGCCCTGCATTAAAATTTGAATCCCACCTATCGCAACAAGTTCGTCAATTTTCTGGTCGATCTGTTCGTGACTCAAGACATAGTGGTCCGCGTCTCTCTCAGTACGGTAAAACGCGCAAAATTTGCAATAAACGTTGCAGACGTTCGTGTAGTTGATATTGCGATCAACGATATAGGTAACGATTTCGCTTCCCCGGCCCCCAAAGGCGTGCTCCTTCGCCATTTGACGCCGTCGATCGGCAAGCTGCCCCAACTCGTTGAGCGGTAAATGATACAGGTCCATGGCATTCCCGGGCGTGATCCGGTCGCCATCCAAAACTTTATCGACCACCCGCCAATCCGAAATCGTAGTATTCATCAAATAAAATCACGTTACCCTATTCCGCCGTATCCTCAACGCGCAGCGGGAGATGCCATCCCTTGTCCGTCCGGCTGCCAACCGATCAGACCTTTTACTCGTATCATTCATCCGTTTGCTACTCCAATTTTTTTGCTTGATCTCCGCGACATCTGTTTCATTGGAATGTCGAGGCATCTTAAACGGATCGTTTGTGGCGGAAAATTTTTACCAGGAAACACTCCAATCTCCAAAGAACGCTTTTGATCTCTCCCTGCGGCCACCGCTCTTCAGCGAGTTTCAAGGCCAGACCAGGGTTCGCGAGCGCCTGGAATTAATGGTTGAGGCTGCGAAACAGCGGAGCGATGTCCTGGAACATGTATTGTTGAGCGGCCCGCCCGGGTTGGGGAAGACGACGCTGGCTTACATTCTCGCCAACTCGATGGGCGTCAATATCAAGACCACTAGCGGTCCTATGATAGAGCGGGCCGGCGATCTTGCGGGTCTCCTAACAACCCTCGAACGTGGAGACATTCTTTTCATTGATGAAATCCATCGCCTGCAGCCGGCCATTGAAGAATACCTGTACCCGGCAATGGAGGATTTCCGTTTGGATATCATCATTGACCAGGGGCCCAATGCCCGCAGCGTTCGTTTGAACCTACCGAGGTTCACGCTGATTGGCGCGACGACGCGGTCGGGACTTGTCAGTGCTCCTCTTCGCTCCCGGTTCGGAATGACCAGCCGGCTCGACTATTATGGACTGAAAGAATTGAGCCAGATTGTTCAGCGAAGCGCGGGTCTGATCGGCGTTGGAATTGACGCCAATGGATGCGAAGAAATTGCGTCACGCTCCCGGGGGACCCCCCGCATCGCGAACAATCTGCTACGCTGGGTGCGCGACTACGCCCAGGTCAAATCAGACGGCTTTGTCACCCGTTCGATCGCAGATAAAGGCCTCGAAATGCTTGATATCGACCGGGACGGACTGGACGAGATGGATAAGCGGATCCTGGAAGCTCTCGTCGTTCGCTTCCAAGGTGGACCGGTGGGCCTTAGTTCTCTCGCTGTTTCTGTAGGCGAAGATTCCGGCACCGTGGAAGAGGTCAACGAACCCTATCTGATCCAGGAAGGCTTCATAAAGCGCACTGCCCAAGGCCGCGTTGCCATGCCAAGAGCGTACGATAAACTCAAGATCGCTCTTCCCTCCGATCGGCAAGGGAAACTGTTCTGACGGGGTCATGTCTCAACTTTCAACATTCCGTTCCAAACGAGGCAACGTCGTTGATTGGGTTGGTACGCGGAATGTTGAAAGTTGAGACATGACCCCGTCAGCTCTCCTACTTCCTCTTCTTCAACGGTATGCGAGGAGGCCTGTCTTCTGCCTGCTCTTCCTCAGGATACTTGATCGTCGAAGGCCAAATCGCACGCCAGGGCTGACGTTTGAGTTTGTCTGTCAACTGGCCTACGTCCGATACGATCAAATCGATTCGAGGCAACGCCGACTTAAGGGTTTTGTTCAGCGAATCAAGAATCACCTTCAGCTTCTCCGATGAAGCGTCGACGTTCGCCAGCGCCTTCTGAAGGTTATTGTCTTTTTTCAGCTGCACCGTGATATTTTGAACGTTTCCGAGTACATCATGGGCACCGCCTAGCACCTCGTGCACCTGCGTTAGTGCGGAGTCGACGCGCCCCCCTTTTTCCGTTAGGCCTTTCAGATTGGCACCTACCTCCTGAAAGTTCTTCAGCGTACCCGTAAGCAGCGAGTCCTTCGCTGTCAGGAGGGTCAAATTGCGGGAC
This sequence comes from Chthoniobacterales bacterium, assembly GCA_035567275.1. Lineage (GTDB taxonomy): Bacteria > Verrucomicrobiota > Verrucomicrobiia > Chthoniobacterales > JAFAMB01 > DASZHC01. The sequence continues at coordinate 2,712 of DATMQC010000160.1, forward strand.
GTTTTTTGCAGCTCAGCCAACGTAGCCTCGGATTGCCTCAGAGCCGGCTCGAGTTTTTCAATAATCAGAGGCCCGACCTCTCCCAGATCCGGGGCACGCATGCCCACGAATCTCTCGTTTGGCTCCGCCAAGCCAGAGCTCGGGTTACCTTTGGTGAAATCAATCACAAGCTCAGCCAGTAAACCAAAACTCCGCATCGAAACGGTCGTCTCTCTATAGATTTGCGCGTCGTAGGAAACGTTAACCCGAACGATACACTCGTAGTTCAGCTTGTTTTCGGGTCGATCATTCAGCGGAACGGGAGACTCAATCTCGCCCACTGTGCCGATTTTGCGTCCGGCCAACATGACAGCGGCGCCCGGCTTAATGCCGGCCGCGTTGTCAAAATAGACGCGGAAAGCTTTCAGGGGCCTGAACAATCCGGGAGACGAGAGATATAAAACGATGCCGACAACGAGGCCAAGAGTTACGATGACCAAAATGCCGGTGCGAACTTCACTTCGGAGAATCTGCATTCAGGGGTGTCTCCATAATTGGCCCTTCAGTAGTTCCTGTCACAAATTGGTGGACAACCGGATTGGTTGAATTGCGAAATTCGTCGGGAGTTCCATCTTCGATAATCTTTCCCTGGTAAAGCATTGTCATGCGGCTGGCGATCCGGAACGCGCTGCCCATTTCATGGGTCACGATCACCGAGGTCGCGCCCGTTTTTTGTGTCAAACCGATGATCAATTCGTCGATCACCGAGCTGATAACCGGATCGAGGCCGGCGGAAGGCTCGTCAAACAGAATCAGCTCGGGCCGCATCATCAGGGCACGGGCCAAGCTAACGCGCTTTCTCATTCCCCCACTTAATTCAGAAGGCATTTTATCTTCGGTCCCGGTCATTCCAACGAGCGCGAGGTTCGCTTCAATCAATGCTTCGATCTCGCTCTTTGACTTACGACTGAGTTCCTCAACGGGTAACGCAAGGTTTTCCCGCACCGTCATTGAACTGATCAGGGCCGAATACTGGTATACCATCCCGATCCGGCTCCGAAGCAAATTCAACCTGCTGCGGCGCAAACGTTGCACCTCGACATGTCGATAACGGACGCGCCCGGCAGTGGGCCTGAGAATCCCAAGAATCAGCCGGAGCATGGTGCTCTTACCGCCACCGCTTTGACCCACGATAACCAGACGATCTTTAGGCATGACCTTGAGGTCGATCCCATCGAGAACCGTTTTGTCTCCATACCGCAACACAACATTTTCGAGATGAACTAAAGGCGTATCGCTCATCCGGTGATCTTCGTGACCATTATGTTAAAAAGCGTATCGAAACCGATCACGGTCGTGATGGCTATTACCACGCTGTCCGTTGTTGCTCTTCCAACGCCCTCTGCTCCCCCGGTCACAGTGAGACCTTGATAACACGCGATCAGCCCAATCAGCAGACCGAAAAACATCGCCTTGAACAATCCAATCACGATGTCACTGATGACAAGACTCGTCATAACCGCGTCGAAGTAGGCTGCAGGAACCAGATTTAAGGTGGCCCATGAAATCAAAGACGATCCGACAAGAGCCGCAAGACAGGAGACGACAGAAAGGCACGGCATCAGAAAAGAGATCGCAACCAGACGCGGCGCAACCAGAAACCGCAGCGGTCCGATGCCCATCGCTTCGATTGCTTCAACTTCCTCCCCCACCTGCATCGTACCGAGTTCTGCGGTGTAGGCCGCCCCGATACGAGCTGCCAAAACAATGCCGGTAAGCAACGGCCCAAGTTCACGCGTGAATGCAATCGTGATCAGTGTGGGAACTAAACGCTCAGTCCCGAATTTCTCGAGTTGATAACCGGTTAGCAGGGCCATCGTCAGCCCAAGAAAGAATGAAACCATCAGAACTAGAGGAACGGACCCGACGCCGGTCCGATCAGTTTGCGCGAAGAGCATGGACAATCGAAACGGCAATCGACCGCGACGCGCATTGTCGCCTACCTCCTCCAGCGTATTGAGAAGAAGCCAAAATATACTGCCCACATACGCGAGAGCGCGTTGTGTCAAATAGCCGATCCGATAAAGCAACGCGTATTAATCAAGCCTCGTCGTGCTGGAGGCAAGCAAAAACCAAGCCCCGGTACCAAGCCCCGGTAATGTGGAGTCGAAATCGCTTTCCGAACAATCGATTAGAGATTGGTCTCGGGCGCGGAGGGAGTCTCGGCCACCTCAAGATTCGCTCCTATCAACTCCTGCTCATCAGTGTAAACGAAGAGACCACTCTGGCAAAGTTTCGCGTACACGCCGCCCGACTCCAGCAGTTGTTCATGGTCACCTCGTTCAACAATTTCTCCGCGTTCAAGCACCAGAATCTGGTCGGCGTCGCGCACCGTCGAAAGACGATGCGCGATAACGAAACTAGTGCGCCCGAACAGTAGCCGATCCAATGCTTCCTGGATTTGGCGTTCCGTCTCCGTATCGACGCTGGCCGTCGCCTCGTCGAGCACAAGCATAGGCGGATCTTTGAGAATCGCTCTTGCGATCGAAATTCGTTGCTTTTCTCCGACGCTCAGGCGAATACCCCGCTCGCCGACGCCGCTGTCGAGACCGTGAGGCAATCGTGATACGAATCCATCCGCATTCGCCGTTTTGAGCGCGTTCCAAATATCGGCCTCGCTCGCATCCGGGCGCCCGAACACGAGATTCTCTCGAATCGTCCCATTAAACAGGAAGCATTCCTGGCTGACAAATCCCGTGACTCGCCGGATCGCATGCTTAGAAAGGCCTCGGATAGACCGCCCATCAATCAGAATATCTCCGCCCTTTGGATCCAATTCATAAAAACGCAGCAGTAGATTGACCAGCGTCGATTTGCCTGCGCCCGTCTCGCCCACAAAAGCGATCGTTTGGCCCGGTTCAGCCACAAAGGAAACGTTCCGTAACACCGGTTGACCGTCCGCGTAGGAAAACGTCACGTTGCGGTACTCGATATGTCCTGCGGGATCGATTGCCTCGTCCTCGCGCAAGTCGTGCTCCGCGGGTTCATCAAGGATTTCGAAAACCCGGTCCCCGGCCGCCCTGGCGCTCTGAAGCATCTGGTTCAGAGCATGCAGCCTGCCGATCGGCTCATAGAGAAATCGAACCAGGATAAGAAATGCCACGAGTTCTCCAATAGCCATGCGCCCATCCAGAACGGCTACGCCTCCGAAACCCGTAACGATGATAAGTCCGCATGACGTAAGAAAATCCATCGACGGCGTATAGATTGCCCATGCTTTCATTACGACCAACGTCGCTTGCTTCAGTCGCTCGCTCGCCTCGTTGAATCTCCGATGCTCGGAAATCTCCCGAACATAGGCCTTTATCTGTCGAATCCCGGAAAGATTATCGTGCAAAATCGAGTTCATCTCCGAAGCTGCCTGACGCTGCACCTTGTAGCGTGACTTGGCCGTCAATGTGTAGGTCAACGCACCCGTCATGAGGAATGGGATCGGCAGCATCGTCAGTGCTGCAAGCCACGGTACCCGCACGAAAAGCAGAATGACCACGATCAGCGCCTGAAGAAAAGCAACAGTTCCCTGTTCCACCCCATCGATCAAGACGCGCTCGACCGAATTCACATCCTCCAGGACTCGCGTCATGATATCCCCGGTGGCCCGATGATCGAACCACAAAAGGGGGAGCTTCTGGATGTGATCGTAAAGATCGCTCCGGAAATCGAAGATAACCTTCTGTTCGAACGTGTTATTTAACACGATCCGCAACCCGTTTGAGACGCTTTGCACAACAAACGCTCCGATCGCCAAAAGAACGAGCGGCAGAATAAGCTCCGGTCTGTTCCCTCGAATCGCATCGTCAATCACGCGCTCCGTTACAGTCGGAAACACGACAACCATCAGCGTGCCGAGAACGGCAAACCCCACCGTACCCCCCGCCATAAGCGGGTATCGGCCTATATATCGGAGCACGCGAAGGATGGAGCGCATCAGGTAGTCAGGAGTCGCAGGAGTTCAGGCGTCACGGCCAAAATCAGCTGTTCACTGACAAAAATCATCCCTCGAATCCGCGAAACCTGCAAACGCTGCTCGACACCGGCGTTTGGCACTCGCGGGCTGGCGTTCGAGGTTCAAGGTTCGGGGTTCTTCTGTCTTCTGTCTTCTGTCTTCTGTCTTCTGTCTTCTGTCTTCTGAATTCTTTCTTCTGAATTCTTTCTTCTGCCTTTTTCGATTTGCATAAGACTCAACTACGTTGGAGTGAAAACAGCGCAATCCTTGAACTCCTGAACTCCTGAACTCCTCCCTATCCCTTCCCATCTACGAACTCCGGCAGCGGATCATTGACTCTCTCCGAAGCTTCTCCCGACTGGTGCTTCAGGCTCCTACCGGGTCCGGTAAATCGACTCAGGTCCCGCAGATCCTCCTCGATGCGGGATTGGCTGGTGACGGTCAAATCATTATTTTACAGCCGCGCCGTTTGCCGACCCGGATGCTGGCTGCCCGAGTGGCGCAGGAGCGCAATGTGGATCTCGGCAAGGAAGTCGGATACCAGATCCGGCTCGACAACGTCTCTGACTCAAGCACACGTATCCGGTTCGTCACCGAGGGGGTGTTGCTCCGGCAGATGGTTGGCGATCCCGGACTGAAAGGAGTTTCAGTATTAATTTTCGATGAGTTTCATGAACGCCACCTTTACGGTGACATCGCTCTCGCGCGGGCTATCGATATTCAGCGTTCGATGCGGCCGGATCTTAAGATTGTCTTGATGTCGGCTACTCTCGATACGGCTCTGCTCGAATCGTATTTGAAACCCTGCAATGTCCTTACCTCCGAAGGTCGAACCTTTCCCGTCGATATCGACTATCTCAAACGCGAGGTAATCGACGAACCAGCATGGGAACTAGCCGCCGACGCTCTTGCACAGGACGGAGATGACGGAGGCGATGTCCTGATTTTCATGCCGGGCGCATACGAGATCGCCCGTACAATCGAGGAAATCAAACGGTCCGGATTCGATGGCGTTGTCCTACCGCTTCATGGCGATCTCTCCCCGCGGGCTCAGGATGCTGCGGTCGCAACCTATGACCAGCGCAAGGTTGTCGTCTCCACCAATGTTGCCGAGACCTCCCTGACAATCGATGGCGTAACCTTGGTGATCGACGCCGGGCTGGCCAAGATCGCAAAATACGATCCTCACCGCGGCATCAACACTCTTATCACCGAAAAGATAAGCCGCGCATCTGCCGATCAACGGGCAGGCCGCGCAGGACGTACCGCTCCGGGACGCTGCATTCGACTTTGGTCCGAGCGAGATCACCTTGGCCGGCGCGCGCAAGACCTGCCCGAGATCAAGCGGCTCGATCTGGCGGAGGTTCTTCTCAACCTGAAGGCGGCCGGAGTCGTTGACCTCGAGTCTTTTCACTGGATTGAGCCACCCGATCCAAAATCGCTGCGACGGGCGATCGAGTTGCTCGAAGACCTTGGGGCGCTGGAACGCAGCAGCTCGAAGATAACGCCCATCGGATTGAGGATGCTTTCGTTTCCCGTCCACCCGCGCTATGCCCGAATGCTTCTGATCGCTGACCAACTGGGGTGCGTTGCGACAGTGGCTCTGATAGCCGCGCTCACTCAGGAGCGCCATTTGCTCAAGCGGAGCGAGAACAGCCAGATGGAACACGACCGAGAGCTCCTCCTCGGAAAAGAAGCGGAATCGGATTTCTTTATCTTGATTCGCGCGTGGCTTTACGCGCAGCAACATGGCCCTGACAAATCTCGCCGGCTAGGCATCCGTTACGCTGTCGCGCAGCAGGTAGCACAACTGTTCGAACAATTCCTTGAGATCGCTAAAGCCGAAGGACTCACCGAAACGAAGCGAGTCGACGAATATGATGCCGAAGCGCTTGGAAAATGTATGCTTGTGGGATTCTCGGATCACTTGGCGAAACGGATCGACTCGGGTACGCTCCGATGTGATCTCGTTCATCGGAGGCACGGCGTTCTTGCCAGAGAAAGCGTGGTTCAGAAGAGCCCTCTTCTTGTGGCGGGCGAAATCCGCGAGATTCAGGGTCGCGACGACGAGCTCATCGTTCTGCTCTCGCAGGTCACAGGGGTGCGCGAGGAATGGCTTCGAGAACTGTTTCCAAACGACTTTCGGGATGCCAGCCCGGTCTTCTTCGATTCAGCCACCAGACGCGTGCAGGCAAGGCGTGACCTGATTTTCCGCGATCTCATCCTCCAGAGCTCGAAGATTGAGACGCCGTCGCCCGAGCAGGCGGCCGAAATTCTTGCCAGAGAGGTTGTTGATGGCCGGTGTCCGCTGGTGAATTGGACGCATGAAGTTAATCAATGGATCGCCCGCGTCAATTGCCTCTCCGAGTGGTTCCCTGAATTGCAATTGCCGGTCATTGATCAAGGAGCGCGCTTTTATCTGATCCAGCAAATATGTCACGGCGCGCTCAGCTACAAAGAGATAAAGGAGCGCCCGGTGTGGTCTATCGTTCGAGCTTGGCTCTCCAAAACGCAGCAGGAAAACCTGGATCGATTTGCACCTGAACGAATCGAACTTCCGAACGGCCGTCGCAACAAACTTGCCTATGCCGAAGGGCAACCTCCTGTCCTGGCCGCCCGGATACAGGATCTGTACGGCGTTGAAGGATCGCTAAGCATCGGCAATGGGCGCGTCCCGATCGTCGTGCACGTGTTGGCCCCAAATCATCGGCCGATTCAAATAACGCAGGACCTTTCGACATTCTGGAAAGAGGCCTACCCCAAAATCAAACAGGAACTCCGTCGCAAATACCCGAAACATGAGTGGAGATAGTATGTAGTCGCCCTATTGGAACCGAACCTCGATGATAGAGAAATCGTCTTCGAGCAGTGGAGATCCGCGGAGCTGATAGACATGTTCCAGGAGTTCGTCCATGAGGGTTCCCTGCCGTTCGGCGAGGGCAGCCAGATAGGCAATGCAAGCATCCAAATCCCAGGTGGCACGTCCCTCGCAGAAGATCTCAAAAACCCCATCGCTGAAGATCAGCAGGCGCGCACCGGCCGGAACGTGACACGATTGAGCTGGAAAATTCACACCGCGAAGCACGCCCATCAGCAGGCCAGAGGAAGGAAGGAGGAGTGGATCCGGCTTGCCAGGAAGCAAAACGATGGAGGGGGGATGACCGCCCCCGGCCCAGGTCATTGTTCGGCTGACGCAGTTATAAACGCCATACCAGATCGTAAAGAATCTCTGGCCGTGCTGGTCGCCTTGAAAGGCGTCATTGAGTTGGGCCAGCACCTGATCGGGCCGCTTCATGTCGGCCCCCGGTAATGCACCCGCGCGGATCACATTGGATATGGTTACGGCCAGCAGCGCTGCATCCAACCCGTGTCCCGTGACATCGACGAGGTAAAGTGCGAGATGATCGCTGTCCACCCAATGGTATCCAATGGTGTCGCCACCGAGGGTGGAGGCTGGAAGGTAGCGCCAATCAACAGAGACCAACCCGTCCATCGCCGGCGGGATGCATTCGCGCACGTATTTGATGCCGGCAGCGAACTCGGCGCGCATACGCTGGTCGCTTAGGCTCTCCAGTAAAGTCGCTGCGTCCACCAGATCAGGCATTGTGAAGCCCTCGGCGAATGCGCCGTACGCCGCGCTAAGCGCTCTGAAGGCTTCTTCGCGGCGGCCCTGCCTTTGCCAAAGTCGAGCGAGGCTCGTCGTGGCGCGCAGTTTCCACGCTTTGCTCTCCTGGCGCTGGGCGATCTCAACTGCGCGAACGAAGCACTCCTCAGCAGCTGCGTGACTGTCTGACTCAGCCAGGAGCAATTCACCCTTGAGCCGATGGAGTTCTGCTTCCTGAAACCGCTCGTCGTTCTTCTCAACGAGTGTGAGGGCCTCGTCGAGAGCCGCGTGTGCTTCAGCGAATCTACCCGCCTGTGTGCAAGCCTCCGCCAGAACGCTCAAGTAATACGGAACCCCCAGTTCTGCGCCCGTGCCTCGATAGGCGTCCAGTCCCTCTTGCAGCAGTCGAAGTCCCCGCTCCGATTGGCCCTGTAGCAACAAGCCGCTTGCGGCGTACAGCGTGCCGGATGCGCGCCACAAATTAAAACCTTGCTCTGTGGCGACGCGAATTTGCTCCTCGGCAACCGCCTGTGCCTGGACCCCAAGTCGGCAATGCTGGTAGAGCCATCCCGTGTGATGCAAAGCATATCCAAGGCTGAAGAGGTGGTTGATTGCGCGTGCGAGCTCGATCAACTCGCCGTTGAGTTGCAGCGACCGGTCTGGGAAACCGAGGTGCCACAAGGCGAGCGCCAAATAACAGCGATGAGTGACGCCGGCATCCTCGCCCACTAGCCCAGCCCAGAACGCCGTTCGCGCGCGGTCGTCCAGGTCGGCGATCGCTCGCGCGCAACAGTCGCGCGTCCCCGCAAAATCGCCGCGATAGAGCCGTGTCACGCCCTTCAGAAAGAGAGCCTCCATGAGGATGCCCGGATCGTTCAGCCGTTCGGCAAAAGCCATCGCTTCGTCCGCCAGCTCGACGCAGATACGAAAGTGCCCACGCACTATATGAAACGCGAAATTTCCGAACATCATCGCGAACACATGCGGTGTTTGCCCGACCCGCTCGCAAAGCTCACTGGCGCGCTTGAAAACCGGACCGACTTCAGGCGCTGCGTACCCGCGCGAAGCGATGTAGGCAGTGCCAAGCGAACCGAGCAGCTCTATTTCGCGGGCGTCCCTTTCCGGCGACGCTTCCACCTTCTCAAGCAGCTTGAGGCCTTTCGTAAAGTGGCTGATCGCCTCGACATGGGCAAACCGATCTCGCGACCTGAGCCCCGCCTTCAGGCAATACCCGATCGCCTTCTCGATGATCCCGGCTTCGGCGAAATGCTCCGCGAGCAGTTCCGGCCGCGTCTCAAACAAGTGCCCAAACCGCGCTTCCATGACCTCGGCAACCTGTTGATGGAATCGCCGACGAGCCGGCTCGCTGGTCGCACTGCGCAATGCTTCCTCGAGAAGCGCATGCTTAAACTGGTAAACGCACGCTGGCGGCTGACCTTTGACGTAGAGTATGCCGGCCGACACCAGCTTTGCCAATTCTGCCCGCAAAGCCTGTTCGTCGATGGTCACGACGGCCGCAAGCAACTCGTAGTCAAACGCGCGGCCCAGCGTGGCTGCGAGCTGAGCCACCCCACGATTGCTCGACGTGCTTTCGAGCCGCGCTATGACCAACTCTTGCAGGGTCGCAGGCAATTCTCTCGCGCCCGCCGGCACGGCGCCGGAACGCGCGACGCCGGCAGGTTCAAACAGCGCTGACTCACGTGCCATACGGGTAAATTCTTCGACCAGCAGCGGCACCCCACCTGTGCGATCGTAGATTTGCGCGACCAGCGACTCCGGCAACATTGCGCCCGCATCTCTTCTCATCCACTGGGCCACTTGCCGCCGCGACAGCCGATTGAGCGCCAGGGTCGTTTGGTGGGCGAGCGCAGGCCACGGGGTTTTGAATTCGGGTCGAAAGGTGAGTACGGTCAGGATTCGGTCGTGCGGGCCCTCGCCGATGAACTGTCCCAGGAACTCCAAGGTCGACGCATCGATCCAGTGCAAGTCCTCGACTACGAATAGCACCGATCGTTTGCGAGAATAGGAGCGCAACAGTTGGCGCAACGCTCGAAACGTCTCCTCGCGTTCGCGGGCGGGCGGGAGGCCAGCCACCGAATATCGCTCGTCCGGCGGCAAAAAGAGCAGCTTGGCAAATAGCGCAACGAACTCCGGTCGACCCAGACCGCAATCGTCCAAATGTCGTGCCAATCGGTCGAAGCAAGCCGCTGGCGAGGGATCGCGTCCAGCCCTGAAGAAGCGCTCCAGATAGTCGGACGCCGGGTGAAGCTCGGAGTTCTCGAAGTGTTGTGAGCAGCGCCATTCGATGATTGAAGAGTTTCGGTCCACCAAACCTCCCGGGGATTCGCAACCAGCTGCCAAGGCCGCCTCACTCGCCTCGGCCTGCACGCACTGCGTGAGCGTCTGCACGAGGCGGGACTTGCCCAAACCCGGTTCCCCAATTACGAGAACGACTTGGCCCATCCCGTCTTGAGCCTGCTCCCACCGATCTTTCAGCAAACTGAATTCAGTATCGCGGCCCGTCAGGGGCGTGAGCGCAAACTGCGCGGGCACTTCGCACTCCCCTCGACCGCTGGGTTCGGACTTCGTTCGCGGCTTTTTGACGCCTTCCCGCGGCTTTGATCTACCAGCGAGTCTGAAGAAATTCACCGGTTCTCCCTTCGCAGACAACAGAATCCGGACCGCCAATCATACAGCGGTTTTGTTTCACTTCCGCCCGACAGCGCTAATTTGACGCATTTGCTCATCGCAACCTGATATGGTGAATCGACTTACACTAGGGCACCATTTATGCCAATCCTTGGCTGCAATTAGTTTTACCTGGCGAGGCCGCGCCTTCGATTTTGGAATCGTCAACAGCCGTAAAACCCTTGAGTCTCATCCGGTAACCTTAAAATTCCGTTACGCGATTCCGGCGGGGCTCATGAACTAATTCGAGTTTTCCCTCCAAGGCTTGCCGGCCTGGTAATTCAGCATCCGGTGCTGGTAGAATGGAATATCCTGGGCAGATCCCCGCAAAATCGCCTTTTCCTCCCATTTTTGCGCAGACTTGAAGTCACCCACCTCCGCATAACCCGCGGCGAGAACATCCAACACTGTGTCATCTTTCCACGCGCTGAGCTTTGCAGCCTCGGTTGCGAGCGCGACAGCAGTTGCGCCGTTTCGAATCTGCGGATCCGCCGACGTCGCGTAAGCCCAAGCAGCTCCGGCTCGGCAGACGGGATCGGTCTTTGACAGACCGATCGCGGTGTGAAAATTGACCAATGCTTCGCTCTTGCGCCCGAGGCGGCTCAGCGCGTTCGCTCGCAACGTGTAAAGCTGAGCCAGATTCAACCGGTTCGCGTCCCCTGCGTTTGTCTTCAAAGCAGCGTCGACAGCGTCAATCACGTCTTTGGGCCGGTTCAGATTAGACGCGGCGGCGGCTCGAGCCGCTTGCAGCCACCAACGCTCCGGATGCGCTTTTGCCGCTTTTGACGATGCTTTGAACGCTTCCTTCCACATCCCGTTCTGGACTAGGACGCCGATCTCGCTGGCTTCGGCTTTTTCTTCAGGGGTAAATATATGGCCAGGAGGAAATATCTCCTCGGGAACCTGCTCGACGGTTGGTCCCTGGGACCTGTTGGCTCGATGATGCCTCACAACACCGTGCCTGACATATGCATGCCTCGAAGAAGAATACCTGGAGCCATGCTTCTTTGAACTCGTCTGCTTCGTCGTGGTCTTGTGTTTGTGTTGGCTGGAAGCCGCGTATGCTGGATCAATCAGTAAGCAGACTAGAACCAAAATGATACCTGAGAGATTCGCATTACCCATCGAAAGTCGCTCGTTTGAGCCAGAATATATCTGCCAGGGTTGTGCCCGCCTCAAGTGAAAGCCACGTAGGATCGGAATCGGATCCGGCCCCGGGGCTCACAAATCAAGGTTTCCTTCGCGGTCGACCCGAGTAAGATTCCAATGCGATGATCACGTTGGATTCGGTTCAGGATGTCACACTGCAGGACCGGCTGCGCGGGGCGATATGGGGCCAGTTTGTCGGGGACGCCGCTGCACTGGGCACCCATTGGATTTATGACCTTGAGAAAATGGCGAAACTCTACCCAGAGGGGGTAAATGGATTTGAGGCTCCCCAACCCGGACACTACCACCACGGCAAGGAACCCGGGGATCAAACCCATTACGGAGACGGTGCCTTGGTTTTGCTTGAGTCGATTGCCAGGGAAGGGCAATTCGACGCCAGGGCATTTGGTCGCAGTTTCGTGGAACGTTTCCAGCCCCAGTCTTATTCCGGGTATGTCGACAAGGCTACGCGAGGCACGCTCGAAAATTATGCGAAGTTCGTAGAGAACAACCGGGAACAAGACTTTGATTTCCAGCAAGGCGCGGACGACGACCAACTTGCGGGCGGTTCTCGTCTTGCGAGCCTCGTTGCGCGCTACTGGAATGACCGAAATTTGCTGGAACGGGTCGAACAGGCCACCCGTGTCTGCCAGAATCATGTTATTGCCATCGCGTACATGAAGTTTAATGCACTTCTTCTCGCTGAACTATTCCGGGGCTGGGATGTGCATACTGCCCTTCACAGTGTTGAGGAGCAAATTCTCTGGGTAGAGCCGCAGTTCGGCCAGGAACTTCGACGCAAAAGCCGCGAGGCCCTTGAAGAAACTCCCAACGAAGTCGTCGAAGCAACTCTGCTGTTTGGCCAATCCTGTCCGTTACAGCACAGTTTTCCGAGTTCAATCCACGCCCTGCTGAAGCATACAGACGATTTTGAAACGGCAATTCTCGCAACATTGCGGGCAGGCGGCGACAGTGCCGGCCGCGCCGCGATCCTTGGGGCCTGGGTCGGAGCACGGAGGGGTCTCGGTGGAATTCCCAAAGCATGGCGAATCCGTTTGACAAATGCGGAGCGAATCTCCGTTGCAATAGAGAAAATCGTGTCCGATCAACGCCCGTAGCGCCCAAACGAGTAGCCCCTACTGGTCCGAAATCCCTTCACCGGCCTGAGAGGACCTTTTCCTTCCTCGAAAAGGGCAGTATAGAGGTAGGGAAAGTTTTTCAGTTTAAGCCGCCGGATCTTCTGGCCGATAAATCTTTCAATATCGACCATCGCCTTCAGCTCCTCGGCGATAATGAGCGTGAAAGCGTCGCCTACCCGTTCAGCGCGCCCGGTACGCCCAATCCGATGAACATAATCTTCTGGGTGCAACGGAATATCGTAGTTGATCACATGGGTTACCCCGGCAATATCAAGCCCCCGCGCAGCGATGTCCGTCGCGACCAGCACCTCGAATCGCCCTGATTTGAACCCTTCAAGAGCAGCAATACGCTCATTTTGGCTTCGATCCGAATGCAAAACCGCAACCGAATGGTCAAGCTGCTTTAAACGATTGGCGATTTGATCGGCTGCCTGTTTCGTCCGCGTAAACACTATGACGCTCTCGTAATGAGTTTCCTCCAGCAACGCGACCAGAAGATCAAATTTTTGCGCGGATGCTACCGGATAAAACGCGTGGGTTACCGTCTCCGCAACGGAACTGCGCTCCCCAATTTCCACAAGGATCGGCTCCCTTAGAACCCAGGAGCACAAATTTTCGATCTCCGGAGGAATGGTTGCGGAGAACAAAAGCGTCTGCCGCTGCGTCGGACAAAGCTGCACGATCCGGCGTACGTCCGGCAAAAATCCCATATCGACCATCCGGTCCACCTCATCAAGAATCAGGATTTCGATCGAATCGAGTTTCAGCAATCCCTGCTGATACAAATCCAGCAAACGCCCAGGCGTCGCAACGATGACATCAATCCCAAGATCCAATAGCTTTTTCTGGCGATCGTACCCGACCCCGCCGTAGAAAACGCCAATCTCGATTTCGTTGAACCGCGTGTAATACTGAAATGCGGTCTCCACTTGAATTGCAAGCTCTCGCGTCGGCTCCAGCACCAAGCAGCGGGCAGCACCCCTCTTGCCGAGCCGGGTGAGCACTGGTAGAGCAAACGCCGCTGTTTTCCCGGTCCCGGTTTGCGCCGAGCCTATAACATCCTTGCCTTGGAGAATCAGGGGAATACACCGCTCCTGAACAGGCGTCGGTTCAACGAAACCGAGCGACTGAACGCCGTGCACTACCGATTCTAACAGCCCAAGCTCCTGGAAACTCATTGCGCCCTGGAATTAAGGGGCATTCGCCGAAATTAGCAAATTCCTTCAGCGAGGCCGCCTCGCTCCTTGAAAAAACAGCCAACCGACCTGCGGCGAAACCAAAGGGATTTAGGAGACGGTGCACTAGAGATGTGTCATTGAATTCTACTTGGATTAGCTTATTTCCATGGGCGTGCATAACCGGATCCTGTTCATTTGTACCGGCAATTATTACCGAAGCCGCTTTGCGGAAGCCGTGTTCAATCATCATGCGAAAGTGCAGCAGATTCCTTGGACCGCTTTTTCTCGCGGGTTGGCGGTACACCTCGCGGAGGGTTACCTTTCACCGTTGACTCTTCAGGCCCTCGGCGAGCGCAAAATCGAACTCCGCCACACAGGAAGTGATCGGCAGCAGCTTTCGGAAGCAGATCTTCTTCATTCAGATCGCAGAATCGCGCTCGATCGCAGCGAACACTTCGCCATGATCCAGGATCAATTCCCGGACTGGGCCCACAAAATAGAGTACTGGGACGTGCCCGACGTTCTCTTTGAATCGCATCTTAGAGCACTTCCGGAGATCGAGCGACGAACATTTCAGCTCTTAAAAGAAGTTTCAAAATGAAAGAACTCGGTTCTCTCGAACTTCCCGGTATCGAAAAAGTGCGAAGCGGCAAAGTCCGCGAGGTTTTTGATCTCGGAACGGAGTTGCTCTTTGTCGCTACCGATCGCATTTCGGCATTTGACTGCATCTTGCCCGATCCAATCCCTGGGAAGGGTTCGGTTCTGAACCGACTGTCTGCGTTCTGGTTCAAGAGATTTCATCAGGTCCCCAGCCATTTCGTCACCGCGGACTTCGATCAATTTCCAGAATCGCTCCAGCCCCACGAGGAACTGCTTCGTGATCGCTCAATGATTGTTCGAAAAGCGGAGCCGCTTCAGATCGAATGCGTTGTCCGTGGTTACCTGGCAGGCTCGGGCTGGAAAGACTACCAGGAAACCGGCGCCGTATGTGGGATCAAATTACCGGCCGGCCTGAAGCAAGCCTCGCAACTTCCGATGCCGATTTTTTCACCCGCTACAAAAGCCGCGACTGGACACGACCAAAACATTTGCTGGCAAGAATGTTGTGAGGTTCTGGGAGAAGAGAGAGCGATCATTGTTCGCGACCTGAGTCTTGGTCTCTACAGCGATGGAAGCCTGCACGCGGCCCAGCGAGGCATCATTGTTGCCGACACAAAGTTTGAATTCGGCGTTCGCGATGGCTCCCTTCTATTGATCGACGAATGCCTGACTCCGGATTCTTCGCGCTTCTGGCCAGCGGATTGCTATGAGCCCGGCTCAAGCCCGGTAAGCTACGACAAGCAGTTTGTACGGGACTACCTTGAAACGCTGGGCTGGGATAAAACCCCGCCCGCGCCAAATCTCCCTGCGGAGGTAATCGCAAAAACCAGTCAAAAATATGAGGAAGCCCTGGCGCGCCTGGCACGGTAGCTGGCCTCCTTGTTGTCCGACCTATCTTTCCGGCCCAACATCAAGAAGGAACAGGACGGCACGGAGGCCTAGGTTTTAACCTTATTTTCCGGGTGCCGCTTTTCTGGAAGTCCGAGTTCCTCGTTTTGCAGGTTCTGATTCGCGCGAGAGAACTTTCTCCGTTTTGCGCGTCCGGGAACGAACCGGGCTTTTGGGCTGTTCGGCGTAGATCAACTGAAACGCCTCCGAGGTCGCGGCGTTAGCGGCGTCGATCAACGCCCGAAGAATTCCATCGTCTTGGGTCAGTATTCTGCAACCAGCCATAATCTCGGTATGATGCTGCGAGGCAGCAGCAAGCAAAGTTGTCCTTGGCGGGTTCGCCGTAACCATCTCAGCGTATGAAGTCTGAATTATTTTCTGCACAACGGCGGTGAGCATAGCCACATTTGCGGCCACAAAAAGGTCCTTGAACGCTCTTTGGCCTAGTCCGTTGATGTCCTGCTGGCGAGCCTTGAAAGCTTCAAGAGCCAAGCCGATCTGCGAAATAACGTCTGACACAATGAAGAGGAGTAATTAAATATTTGCAGATTGTCAGGCCCAAAGGTCTCGCGAGATATGCGAGCCTCCTTGGTTCGTGCATCCGCGATCGCTTTCACGTTGCAAGGAACTTGGAAATCGGTGCCGGGCGGCGCATAAGCCCGCTAGGGACAGATCCCCGAGCTGCCCGGCGGAAACGGCGCCTCGGAGATGCGGCCTTACCAGTCTGCCTCGCAAGGAAAGTGGCCGTGGACCCGCCGCACTAGACTTGTGCCGCGTGCGCGTGCAGGTCTTCCAGCGCAACGAATTCCAGCGCGCTGATGTGCGTCGCCACGAGCACGACAGCAGGCGCGCACCCAGCGTCAAGCGCTTCCTGCCATCGAGTAACGCACAAACACCAGCGATCGCCGCCTTTGAGACCTGGGAAATCGAACTCCGGAACGGGCGTGCTGAGATCGTTGCCGACCGCCGCACTGAAACGAAGGAACTCCTCGCTCATCACCGCGCACACGGTGTGCAAGCCGTAATCGCCCGGGCCGGTGCGGCAGTAGCCATCGCGATAAAAGCCCGTGCGCGGCTCTCGACAGCAGGATTCCAGTTTACCGCCCAGCACGTTAGTGAGGTCAGCCATGCGCTGATTTTACTCCGGCAATGAAGATTCTGCAGAATCCTGGCGATTTTTTTTAGAATTTTTTCCGAAACTCTGAAACCGGATTCGGAAAAATCATTTGTACACAGTAGCGGACGGTCAATTGCCCATGAGCGGCTGAACCCGGAAGCGATAAACCATCTGAAACTATGCACGCTAGTAGCCTCAAGTCTTTGGATACACTTCCACTCCAATCCGGCGTTGCCGGAGTTCCCGCGTTCTCGAAAAAGAAATCAAAAGGAACAACTCCATCGATCGAATCGCGTCTCTGGAAATTGGCGGCGACAGAAACGCTGAGCTTGGAGATTGAAACCGTTCTTCTCCTGCTCGTGGGGATTCTCGGATTGGCGACCGTTGCTTACGGGATGCAGCAGGTTTTCTCATTTGTCCAGAATGAGGCCTTTGCGGCATGCATCACAAATTTCCAGCGGTAAGCCGCAAATCAAACCACAAATCGGAATGAAATGAGGACTTCTCCAGTGACGCCGACATCACGCAATTCACATGAATAGGCTCCTTTCCCTAAACTCTCTGGCAGGTGTTGCATACAAGGATCTTCTCCCCAGATCGGACGGAATCCGACCCTTCGTTGCCGCGACACGGTCACCTGGCGACTCGATGCAATTTGTAGCTCTGAAACCGTTTCCCGGCATGCTCCGAGCAAAAGGGTTGAGAACTTAGGCGGGAACGAATTATAGTCCGCTACGCGGGAGCGGACGCGTGAGGAAGGGAAATTCTAGTTCGGCCGATGGAAAGGATCTGTTTCGAACCACGCGATGGAGTTTGATATTAAACTCTGTCGACGTTCAGGCTCCGGAATCTCGGGCGGCCCTGTCCGAACTTTGCCGGCTGTACTGGTATCCTCTGTATGCATTCGCCAGGCGGAGCGGACATGATCCTTCAGATGCAGAGGATCTGACCCAAAGTTTTTTCCTCCACCTGCTGGAAAAGGAAGCCTTCAGCCGAGTCGACCCGGAGAAGGGAAAATTCCGTGCATTTTTGCTGGCCTCCTTCAAGAATCACATGTCCGTGTCCTGGTACAAGGGTCGCGCCGCAAAGAGAGGAGGAGGCTGCCAAGTCGTTTCCCTTGATACGGAGGACGCCGAGCATCGTTATCAGCTCGAACCCGCAGACGATCTTACCCCCGACAGGGTTTTCGATGCGCGTTGGGCAACGACGTTGCTATCTCGAGTCACCACTCGCTTACAGGAGGAATATGTTAGGCAAGGGAAAGGCCAGACTTTTGAACGGCTAAAAGTGTTCCTGGTGAAGGCTGACTATGAGGATATGAACTCCTATCGGCGAGTCGCCGAAGAACTCGGATTGACGGCTGGAGGTGTTAAGACGCTAGTGTTTCGTCTTCGCAAGCATTTCGCCGCGGTGCTTCGGGAGGAGGTAGCGCAAACGCTCGCAAATCCCGCCGAGGTCGACTCCGAGCTGCGAGCTCTTTGTAACGCACTTTTGGCTTCCCGCGCCGGATCTGCGCACGAAGAAAAGGATGTCGGGGACAGTTGGTCCATCTGAAGTTGTTTCCAGCAACCGTTTCACCCTGCTCATCTTCCCGAGCAATAGAGCAGGCAAAGCTGACTCGTTGCCGCTGTTCGAACAATAATGGCGACGGGACGGCTACACCGCAGACAGGTCCCAACGGCGCGCCGTTTGTCCAGAATTATCAAAAGGGCTTCGGAGACCACAGAACTGCAGCCACTCGAACCGCATCCGTTTGCGCAACTCTTTCCCGCGATCTCCGAAGAGAAGGTGACCGAACTTAGCCGCGACATTGCGTTGCACGGCCAGCTCGAGCCAATCGTGCTGTACCAGGGAAAGATTCTAGATGGCGTAGACAGGTACAAAGCCTGTCGGCTGATAAACCGGGGACCATGGACCACCGAGTTTAACCCGGAGCGCGTTAAGCGGACGCCCGAAGAATACGTGATTGCGGCGCGGAAGTTGGGCTAGAGTTTGAGAAGCTGGCAAGTGACGCCGACAAAAACAGGTCCGGGCCGTTATGCTGCAAAACCGGTCGTTTCGAGAAGCGGTTGGCTCGCTCACGGGCCTGAATCCGCAAAATACCATCCAGGACCTGCACACGAAAACGATGCAGAGCGGTGGCAGTTTCGTGGGCCAGATCGGCGAATTTCTTCATGCCGTGGCATTCGGCGAGAAAGGCCGCGCAGAACTCCTGGAGGGGCTGAAAGGCTGGCCGGTAAATTGAGGTGTATTTGGGTCACTCCTCCGTTTGTAAAAAATTGTACGCTTAGGCCAGAAAATTACGAGGGGAATTCGTGTTATATCCGGGCTAAAGGCGCGACTCGACCATGTTCGCTAGACCAATGAACTCCCTGGCGTGGGCTTATTTCAGGCGGTACTCCAAAGGCGCGGATCCAAATCAAGTTTCGACGCCGCACCGATGGCGATTTTTGCAAAATCCGCGTGAGAGGGGTTAAGGACGAAATTGCGTTCGATTCC
>DATMQC010000161.1:0-9608 GCA_035567275.1 Chthoniobacterales bacterium
CGCACCGGATCTTCCTTGCCGCCGATGCCCAGCGGGTGGACTTCCAGCGAAGGCCTGCCGGCAGCAATCGACTCGCAAACTTCCAGCATATGTGCGCCCAGAACCAAGTGGCCGTCGGGGTGCAGGTGATAGGTATAGTCCTCCATAAATGACGTGCCGCCCGGTAGGTCGCCGGCAATTACCTTCATCGCCCGGACCAAGGCACACGTTTTCCAATCGCCCTCTCCACCAAACCCATAGCCATCGGCCATCAACCGCTGCACCGCCAGCCCAGGCAGTTGCTTGAGCCCGTGCAGAACTTGAAAGTTTGTCGTAAAGCCCTTGAAGTTATAGGTTTCGAGAAAACCGCGCAGGCCCAGCTCAATCCGCGCCCCGTCCCGAAGCGAATTGTGACGCCCGCCAGTTCTGCGCAGTTCTTTTGCTACATCGTAGCGCTCCTCGTATTCGGCGCAAAGTTTGCTAACTGCCTCATCACTTACGCCGTCCACACACTCGACGAGATCGCCGATTCCATAGGCGTCGACCGAATAGCCGAACTTCGCTTCGGCAGAAACCTTGTCGCCTTCGGTGACTGCGACCTCGCGCATATTGTCATCAAAGCGAACGAACTTCGCGGCCTGCCAGTCGGCCCAGGCGCGAGCGACGCGCATCCACGCGGCGATGCGATCCTGTACTTGTTCATCCGACCAGTGGCCCACTACCACTTTGCGATTGAGCCGCAACCGCGTATGGATGAATCCCGCTTCGCGGTCGCCGTGCGCGGCCTGGTTCAGGTTCATGAAATCCATGTCAATTGTGTTCCACGGCAGATCGCGGTTGAACTGCGTGTGCAGATGAAGGAACGGCTTTCTAAGTGTAGAGAGTCCCCCAATCCACATCTTCGATGGCGAAAAGGTATGCATCCACAAAATCAAACCCGCACAATTGGGCGCGTTGTTAGCTTCAAGACAAAGGCCGCGAATTTCGTGCGGCTGCGTCAGTGGCGTCTTAAACACAAGCTTTAGCGGGAGCCGCTGTGAGCCATTGAGTTCCTCGACGATTTTTTGCGAGTTTGCCGCCACCTGATTCAGCGTCTGCTCGCCGTACAGATGCTGACTGCCGGTGATATACCAAATTTCGGAGGCTTCGAGATTTTTCATGATGCTAGTGTCCTGTCCGTCCGAGGATAGCTAATTTGTCTGCTCTTCTTTGATCTGGATAAGGTCCTTCATCACGCCGGAAAGATCGGCGCACTTATTGATGCCGCCGAATGCGTCGTGCAGTTGGCGGTAGAGCGCGTAGAGTCGGTTGTAAATGGATTGGTGTTCTGGTTTCGGGCTGTAGCTTACGGGCTTGAGCGAGGTCATCGCCGCTTGCGCGGAATGGAAATCGGCGTAACCGCCTTTTTCCGGTCCGGCCAGCACCGCCGCCGAAATCGCCGAGCCAAGCGCGCATGCCTGGCTTGAGCTGACAATGTACATCGTACAGCCGGTCACGTCCGCGTAGATCTGCATCAGTAGCGGGTTTTTTTCCGCGATACCGCCACAGCAAACGACGCGATCGATCGGCACGCCGTATTCGCGGATGCGCTCGATGATGGCGCGGGCCCCAAAGGCTGTAGCCTCAATCAACGCGCGATAAATCTCGGCGCGCGTAGTGTGAAGCGTCTGTCCCATGATGAGACCGCTCAGCCTAGGGTCCACGAGAATCGTACGATTCCCGTTATTCCAATCGAGCGCCAGCAGACCGCTTTGGCCCGGCCTCTGCTCCGTGACCTCTTTTGTCAGCTCCGCATGGAGCCCGGCAGGTCCTTCACACACGCCTTGAACCCACCATTTGAAAAGATCTCCTACAGCTGATTGACCGGCTTCAATGCCGTAGTAGCCGGGCAAGATCGCACCTTTAACGATGCCGCAGATGCCGGGAATGTCTGCGATCGCCTTGTCGGCATGAACAACGCAGCAATCGCAGGTGGAAGTGCCGATCGCCTTAACAAAAACGCCTTCATCCACGCCGCTGCCAATAGCGCCGTAGTGAACATCGAACTCGCCGATGGCAACCGGGATGCCGTCAGGCAGCCCGAGTTTTTGAGCCCATTCAGCGCAAATCGAGCCGGCGGCAGTCGTGGCATCATAGGCCTTGTCGTAGAGCCGGTCGCGCAACTCAGCGAGCTTCGCATCGAGCAACGAGAGAAATTCCTTGTCGGGAAGCCCGCCCCAGTCGTCGCTATAAAGAGCCTTGTGCCCAGCGGCACAAACCCCACGCCGTATCGCGCGCGGGTCGTTGACTCCAGCGAGCACAGACGGAATATAGTCGGCAAGCTCAACCCAGCTGAACGCTGCATCCCACACCTCCGGCGCGACATTCAAACAATGCCAGATTTTGCTCCACCACCACTCTGAGGAATAGATGTTACCGCACTTGGCGATGTAGTGGGGCCGATGCTTTGCAGCGGTTTCGGTGATACGCGCCGCCTCGCCATAGCTGGTGTGATCCTTCCAAAGCCAGCATTGCGCCGCAAGATTGTTCTTCCATTTTTCATATAAGCCAAGCGGCATATTATGTTCATCCACCGGAAGCGGACTCGACCCCGTTGTGTCCACGCCAATGCCGATGACTTTGCCGGCCGAAAATCCGGAATCTGCCGACGCTCTCTCAAGCGCATTCCGCACCGAATTTTCGAGGCCGAAGAGATAATCGCCGGGATGCTGGCGAGCGAGATTGTGATCACGTGGGTCCAGCAAAATACCGTGCTCACCTGTGGGATAATCCACAACGCAACTCCCGATTTCCCGGCCATTAGAACAATCTACAATGATTGCTCGTACGGAATTGGTTCCGTAATCGATACCTAGGGTGAAAGCCATAGCGTAACCACCTTATTTTATGTTTCGTATCCAGCTTTTCTGGGCCTCTAATAACTCATCTACCATACTGCGGATTTGTGGGAGAGTGCAGACGGCGCCGCTCAGGGGGTCGAGCATAACAGCGTGGTAAATCGCCTCCCTGTTACCGGTGAGGGCGGCTTCAAGGATTAACTCCTGGACATTAACGTTTGTGCGGTTAAGTGCTCCGAGTTGTGGCGGCAACTTCCCGACCTTCGTCGGCTGGATGCCGTTACTATCCACCAGGCATGGCACCTCCACACAACAGCCTTCGGGAAGGTTCTCAATCAGCCCAGTGTTCGGCACGTTTCCGTTGATGCGAATCGGATGATCGGTCTCGATCGCCTCGATGATATACGATCCGTATTCATGGGTCCGCTCAGAACGAGGATCCTCCGCCAGGATCGCCTCGTGTTCTTGCTGAAACTCGTTAAGGCGGTGCTGGCAGTGGCGCAAGTAGCCGCCGGTTCGCCCGAAATCTAACCAGTAATTTGATTCGCCCGTGAACTTCGGTACCAGCTCGCTATTTACCATCTTCGCACTCTTTCGAAAATAGGGAACGTATTCGCTGGCGTGGCCGCTCGACTCTGTGACGAAATATCCGAAATGTTTCATTAGCTCGATACGGACCGGTTCTTCGCCGTAGACCTCGGGACGTTGGATCGCTTCCCGAATGAGCGGATAAAGATCCGTCTTGCCATTACGAAACTCGAGGAAAAACGCCTGATGATTAATGCCCGCGCATAAGAAGCTCACCTCGTCGTACGGAACCTTGATCCATCTAGCTAACATTTCGCTGGTTCCCTGGACGCTGTGACAAAGCCCGACATGCGGACGCCCCGTGGCCGCATCAACCGCCCAGCAGTTGGCTGCCATGGGATTCACATAATTCAAAAGCAGCGCATCGGGAGCGAGCTTGTCCATCTCTTCACACAAATCGATAAGAACAGGAATCGTGCGCAGCGCGCGGAAAACGCCACCAGGGCCCAATGTGTCACCGACACATTGCTCGACTCCATATTTCCGCGGAATCTCGATGTCGGATTCGTACGCTTCGAGGCCGCCCTGCTGGAAGGTCGTTATGACGTAGTCCGCGTCTTGGATTGCCTGTGCCCGGTCGGTTGTGGCCTCAATCCTTGCCGGCAGCTTTCCTTTGTCTGTGATCGCTTGAACGATCTGTCTGGATTGTTCGAGGCGCTCCGGCTCAATATCCATAAGACTGATCGTGCTATCCTGCAAAGCCGGCGCCAGCAGAATGTCATTACAAAGATTGCGAGTGAAGACGAGGCTTCCAGCTCCGATAAATGTGATTTTTGGCATAAACTCAGGTTTTGTCCGTTTGAGTGAGAATCCGAGGTACCGCTCATTTCGGACGATTATTTCACTGCTCCAGCGGTTAAGCCGGCAACAAGCCGGCGCTGAACGATCGAGAAAAAGATGATCGTCGGGATAATTGCGATCACCGTTCCCGCAGTAATCAATCCCCATTTTACCTGAAGGCTGCTCATGAACGTTTGAAGACCAATCGGAAGCGTTTGGGTCTCTTTGCTCTGTGAAAGAATCGAGACGAACAGATAATCGCCCCAGGAGACGACGAACGCAAAAAAGCCCGCCACCACCATGCCGGGGATCGCAATCGGATAAATGATTCGGAACAATACTCCCAGGCGCGAACAACCGTCAATTGACGCGGCCTGATCCAGTTCACGGGGAATCGCATTGAAGTATCCGGTGAGCATCCAAAGTGCAAAAGGCAGAGTGATTGAGGTGTGCGTCAAGATGAGTCCGACGTGGCTGTCGACTAGCCCGAGATTCGACATCAACACGTAGAAGGGAATCAAAATAAGGACGTACGGAAAAAATTGCGGCATCAGGGCCAGCATCATGAAGATATTCTTTCCCTTAAGGGCGAATCTACTCAGCGCATAGGCGCCGAGGCTTCCCAGAAAGACGACTAACAGCATCACGCTGATCGCGATCAAGAACGAATTGCCGAGAAAGGTGATAAGGTTGCTGATCCGGAATGCCTCGACATAATTGGAGATTGTCAATTCTGATAGATAGGGAAGAAGCCTGCCGGATAGAATGGAGTCGCTGTTTCGGAAACTCGAGAAAACGAGCCAGGCTATCGGCAGAAGGAGAAACGCGTAAAAGATCAATAGCCCGCTATAAGTGATTAACAGGTTGTTTCTGTCCGTCTTCATGGTTCCGAGAATCCACCGATCAGTTTTCTGCAACCGAACACCAGCAAGAGGAGAACTATCAGCATGATCACGCCTCCGGCACTCGCGTATCCGAGCGCGTAGCCGTTCCAAGCCTGTTTATAGATGTACGTAGGCAGGACTTCTGTTGCGTTCACCGGCCCACCGCCGGTCGACAAGTACACGAAGTCGAAGTTGTTGAAGGTGAAAGTGACGTGCAGCACCACCATCACCAGGATAATGTAGCGCAAGTTGGGTAGCGTGATGTGAAAGAATTGCCGCCAACTGGATGTCCCGTCGATCCGTGCCGCTTCATAGACATCGTTCGAGATCGACTGCATCGCCGCCATGAAGGAAATGGCGTAAAAGGGAACATTCCTCCAGAGATGCATAATGAGAACCAGTACGAATGCGTAGGTCTGATCGCCGAACCAATTGCGTGCAAACCTGCCCAGGCCGAGATCCGTGAGAACGATGTTGATGAAGCCGTAGTTCGGCAGCGTGATGAACCGAAACATCACCACCGAAGCGATAATTGGGAGCACCCACGCGATCATCCCAATGCTCCGAAAAAAGTGAATCCCAGGCACTTTCTGTATGAGCAGTTGGGCGAGAATCAAACCCAATATCACCTGGAGCCCGACGGCTAGACAAGTGAGGACCAGCGAGTGGATGAATGAGATGCGAAATACCGGATCGTTCACCAGCTTCTGGTAATTTTCGAACCCGACGTAGGCCCAGTGATAGGGATCCAGGAGAGACTGGTTCGTGAAGGAGGTTACGACGCCGGAGATAGTCGGATAAAGATTCAGGCCGAGGATTATGATCAGTGCCGGTGCCAGCAGCACATAGCCAAACGCCGCTTGGCTGAAGCTCCTCCATGTCGCCTGAAAGCCTTTTTTCGTGCCCCGGACAGTCCGGCTAACATCCTGTAGCTCTTGGACTTTCACAATGGGACCAATGTAGACGTGGCACGGCTGAGCGTTCTCCGCTTCGCTCCGAACCTTAGAGTTGGTTGTTCTTTGCCCGCTGGTCGAGCGTGTTGTAGAGTTCCTTCGCGGTATCTTCCGCGGTGCTGTTTTTGTAGATTACTTTCTGCAGCGCTTCAGTGAGGTCATTGACGACTAGTCCCCAGTTGATGGGTGCCAAGGCGACACCCGTTGGCAACTGAGTGACAAAGGCTTGTTGCCACCAATCGTTCTTGAAATCAGGAAGATCCGCGACATCCTGGCGCGGCGGATTTACCCCTTCCAACTTGTTCTCCAAGGCGACAAAATCTTTTCCGGCCAACACCTTGATGACTTCCCAGGCTGCGTCCTTTTCCTTACTGTTGGCATTGATCATGATCGGCTTTACCTCGAGATAGGTCGCCTGTGTTCCCCCAGAAGGCAGCGGCAGC
This sequence comes from Chthoniobacterales bacterium, assembly GCA_035567275.1. Classification (GTDB taxonomy): domain Bacteria; phylum Verrucomicrobiota; class Verrucomicrobiia; order Chthoniobacterales; family JAFAMB01; genus DASZHC01. The sequence goes on from DATMQC010000161.1 coordinate 6,465, forward strand.
GGGGCAACGCCCGTTTCCTCTTCCAAAATCTTTTTCGCTACATCGCCGGTTGTCCGATTAGCGTAGATCCATGGTCCCATCGGGACCATTGCACTTTTACCAGAGACGTAGTCGGTATCGGTCGCTTGGTAATCGTTGCCCCGCGTGTTTTGGTTCGCTGCGGAAGGATTCGCTCCGAAGAAAATGTCGTTATACAGCTTCAAGACTTGTGCCAGTTTTTCCGGCGTCGTATTCAACGTCCATTTCTTTGCCGCGTCGTCATATTTATACGGGTTTTCGCCAGCGTTGACCTGAAAAAACCAGGAAATGAACTCCTGAAAAGTACGGACACTGCCGCTCTTGGTCGTCAACCCGAGACCAGCGACTCCTTTCTCTTTTGCTGAGATGGTGGCAGCGGCTTGCAGCATGTCGTCCCACGTCTTTGGCGGATTTAAGCTATATTTCTGGAAAAGATCTTTTCGATATAGCAGAACCCGGACATTGGTGTTGTAGGGCACGCCGTAAAGCTTTCCATTAATAGTCAGCGCCTTGAGCGTGCTCTGGATAAACTGACTTTTGTCTGGCCATTTGCCGAAGTAGTCGTCAAGCGGCGCAAGAAGTCCTCCTCTTTGGTAGGCGATCATCCCCTCGAGCACACCTTCAATCACATCGGGTTTCCCTCTTCGGCCCTGCACAATAAACTTCTGCTGAGCATCCTGGTAGATCGGAGGGCCATAATTGTCTGAGACGGTGACGCCTTGGGGCAACAACTTCGGCAAATTTTCTTTGATCCATTTCAGAACGGGTGCCTTTTGCGGGCCTTCCTGTGACATCGGGACAAACCACAGTTCGACTTCTTTGGTGGTTCCGAACGAAGTCGTCAGCGCGAGCGCGACGACAATCGCCAACAGTTGAAAAAGCCTTCTTCGCATAGCCTTGGGGGGGTGAATTGGGGAACTTGCTAAGAGAAAGAAACTTTATCGATGGGTCTTACTGCTGGCAATAGTCGATAAGAACAAGATAATAGTATATTTGTGCGCGACAGACTTCGGCGCTTTGCGCAATACCGGAGGCGGCATGAACAGTCGAAGTGAGCTAGAAAAGCTCTATGAGAGTCTGCAAAGGTGTATGAGTCATCCAAGTAAACTCGAGTATAAAACGCGGGTGTTTGCTGGATTGGAAACTCGCACAGATCCCAAAGAGTATTACTGGCACGGACGCAAACGAAGGAAACTCGAGACGGATCCGTTCGAACACGCCACGAATCCATGTGGACCGGCTACGAATCCATACGTGGTCTGGCAATACACTCTTTCAGGCTGGGGTGCGTTTCACTCGGCTGGGTCCATTCATCCTTCCCAGGTCGTAGAAGCCACGGCTTTCACGACAGTTGTACCCAGCGACGACCTCTACTATTTACCAGCGGAATCCAGGGGGTGGAGGTTCTTTTGGTTCATCGTTGATCATCCGTATGTAGTCCACCGCATACGGCTGCGCCAAAAGACGGCCGGCCAGATCTGGGAAATTCCACCCAAAAGCGCGTTGGTTTCTCAGGCGGTTGATCTTTATCACGCCGTTATATCGGCATCTTTTGAGGACGAATACGCGGAGGAGAGCACTCTCTTCCAGTTTTTGATAGAGTACGAGCGTTTCGGCCACAACCTTGTTCACCCAGCGACTCCGCGCGAACGACTCCTCGCCGAGATTCGTTCAGAAATATTGGCCTGCATACGCCGTGGGCTACCGACGATTGAGGAAATTGCCAAACAGCGAGGCATGAGTCGCACGAGATTCGCCCACTATTTCAAAGAAACCACCGGCCTGACACCCGCCAGCTTTATCACCCGTGTCCGCGTTGGCGAAGTGACAAGGCTACTGGTAAGCTCCGATTTGAAGCTCTCCGCAATCGCAGATCTAACTGGTTTTGCCGATGCGACCCATTTGTGCAGAGTGTTTCGGCGCCATTTTTATCTGACCCCCGATAGTTATCGCCATGTCATGCGCTCTACAGATTCGCCAGGAGGTAGTCTGAGCCTGGAAAAACAGGAGGGCTAAAGGGGGCGCCGGCAGAGGGGAAGAAGCGCCGGGATTATCGGCCCGCACCGCACTGCGCTGTAGCGCGCAGGGCTACCTGATACCGCTGCGCCCTTGCAGGAGACGCCGACACTCATTATCTTGCAAAACGGTCTCGATCTCTCCCGGCGTTCCTTCGCGTCCCTGGCTAAGTACTCACGTTCGAAATTACGGTGACGTATTCCGTCAGGCCGCGAGAGCCAACGGTTTGACGGCGATCTTGGTCAGAAGAGCATTGAGATCCGAGGTTTACCTCCCTGCACAGGAACTAATCGTCCTTCGAACCCGGAATCGACGAGTTCGAGGTCGAGTTCGAGCACGAAAAACGATTTGATGATATGAACGGTAACATCGAACGGCGAACCGGGAACGGTGAAGTGAACGATTACTTCGAGGACGAGACACGATTAATGCGGGATGCTCAAACACCTACCGGTGTTCCTCATCGGCTTTGGTTTCTTGAATAGGAACGTTGTTTTCCTTGCACCATTTCGCTGCAGAGGGAAGACCCATTGCAGCCGCCCGAACCATCAACGATTCAGTTTCGCTCCTTTGCCCGGGTCTCTTTTCGAGAATGAGAGCATAGAAAAACATGCTTAGCGCATTTCCATGGCTGGCTCCCGCTTTATAGCGTTTTTCGGCCTCGGCTTCATTTCTTTCAACTCCACCCCAACCTTCTTCGTAGCATTTGCCGAGGTGAGCTGAGGCATTCCAATCATCTTTCTCGGCTCGCTCCCACCACCGCCTGGCCTGTCGATCCAGATCGTTCGCCTCGGCCTCCAGCTTCTTCCGTAATTGCGGACTGCTGTTGCCTGCGGCCTCCGATTGTTTATTCTGCGCTCGGTACTGAAGGATTCTACCGGCCAATGTCATTGCAGGAATGACACCTTGATTAGCCAGGGGCGTGACGATCTCTTCGGCCTTTTGCACATTTTGCGTTGTCCCCTTACCACTCAAGTAGCAATCGGCAATAAATGCGCCGGCTTCCAAGTTGGGCTTAGGGGCTGCATAAGCCCGTTCAAGCCATCTAAAGCCTTCTTCATCATCGGCCTGTGTCCCTTTCCGCAGGTAGAGCCGGCCCAGTTTCATCAT
>DATMQC010000162.1:0-7442 GCA_035567275.1 Chthoniobacterales bacterium
CCACGGTGCCGAACCAGCCTGGTGAGAGAACTAGTCGGGGGGCGTCGCACCTGTTGGTGTCCGAAGTGCCAACCGAAGCGCTGATTGCATGTGGAGCGTCGCTTTTTAGGGGTGGAAGCTCAGCTTAACGAAAAAAGTATCAGGGCGCCCGAAGAAGCACCAAATGCTCAAACCGCTTAGCGTGTGTTGTCCGGGGTCGCACACTGCGGAGCAATGGGCCTGATTTCGAGCAAAAGGCCGCAGTCCAGACACGGGTTGCCTTTGGCGATCTGTGCGGCTTCGTCGAGACTGTGAGCGAGAATGAACCAATAGCCGCCAATCACTTCTTTGGATTCACCGAAGGGGCCGTCCGTTATCACATCCTTCCGCCCGACCGTTTTACCTTCGGACGTGAGCCGTTGCCCGGGCTTCATTTTTCCTTCGTTAATCAATCGGTCATACCAGATGTAAAATTTCTCCGTTGCGCTCTGTATTTCATCTTGGGAGAGGGTCTTGTCCCACTGTCCTCTGGAGATTACTAAATATTCGGCTGTAGAAGCCTGCTCGCTCATGATTGTCTACCTTCCATTTTAACCTAGCCATTTGCCGGCATTGCGTTTACGCTGATCCTTGACATGCTGGCTATTTTCCGGATCCCGGAAAAGTAATTTTGGTTCGTAACGGTTCGGTTCTCAAAAAGAACGACGAACGAGCTGGGCCGTCCCAGGACACAGGTGTTGTCGTTTTAATTAATTCGAGACCGGTAAGAGCACGGGTCACGCCCTGATATCGGCCGGCGTCAAGTGAGCCTAGCCTAGCGTACCGTTCTAGTCACTCGTTGATCGTCCACGTCTCGAACTTGCCTTGTGCGATCGTGGAGCGCGCACATGCACTGGGTCAGTTATGCCAAATGGCGGACAAAATTGTCCGCTTAAGCCAAAGTGATTAAACCGCACGCGGCTCAAGCCCGGCGCGTTGTAGCCAGCAAGGTTAACGACGATTTTCCCGCGCCGAGGCTTTCGCCCTACCAACCAGGGGAGGTTCGCGACTTAATCCCAGGAGCCCGAAGAACTATCCGCGGGCCAATACGGCCTACCAGGATCGGCCAAGTAGCCATCATCGTACCGGTCATGGTGGCGAACCCACGACATCGTGAAGGCGAAATCATCTTCGTCCCGGCCATTGGGAACAAGGTCAAGATAGTTGTAGGTGCCGAGTACCGTCTCGGTGCCGCGCGCGTAACTTGGAATAGGTGTGAAAGATTTCGCCGGTCTGATCCTTGTAGAGTACGCTGATTCCCGGGGGCTTCCTCGCTCGGGAATTCGTTCATCCCGAAGTTGTAGTAGACCTTGCCCTTGGCCATTTCTTCCGGGGTAAATGACACATGAAAGTCGTAATTGAAGTCGTTCTCGTGTGACGATACACTTGAAGCGCCAGCCCAAGCGTTTCTTGAATGCCTCGATCTTCGATATGGGCGCCCGTAAAAGTGCCGCGGCCTTCGATCGGATCGCCTATTATGTCAATATCTAGGAAAAGGCCTTCCGCCTTGCCCCTTTTAAGCCTTAGAATTCAGCCGATCCTTTATTTATGCGGGCCTGGAGCGGGCAGAGGGGATCGAACCCTCGTAACCAGCTTGGAAGGCTGGAGCTTTACCATTAAGCTATGCCCGCTTTCGGAATGGGAATGAAGGGTGCCACGAAGTCGCCGGATCTCAAGCTGTTTTTTTCGCGTCGCAACGCGGATGCAAACCCCCTAAATTGTCGGCCAGGTGGATATCGATTTCGCAGAAGCCATTGACCAATTCCTTCTTTACCTGGCGACCGAGAGAGGCCTCTCCGACAACTATCAACTCTCGACGCGGCGTTCACTTGAGGAACTGGCGAACTGGGCGAACAGAACGAAACAGATCCATTCTCCGATCCGAATCGTCACCGCGGACCTGACGGAGTTCCTGGGATATGAGAAAGCTAAAGGCTTGGCTCCGGCTTCTATGAAGCTTGTGGTTGTGGCGATCAAGGTGTTTTTCCGATTCCTGAGGATCCGATCGCTGGTCGGAAATGATCCGGCCGAACTGCTTCCATTGCCGCGATTGGTCCGCTATCTCCCGGAAACAATGAATCAAGTGGAGGTAAAGCGATTGCTGGAGACTGACTTGTCGGACCGCCCATTCCCATTGCGCGATCGTGCGATCATGGAGCTATTCTACTCAAGCGGACTGCGGATCAGCGAGCTTATGGGTGCGCGCCTTGAAAATCTGAATCTGAAAGAACGTATTCTCAGAGTCGTTGGGAAGGGTTCCAAAACCAGAATCGTGCCGGTTGGGTGTGCGGCTTGCGAGGCGATTGATCAGTATCTTGTGCGCGAACGTGTAACGCTGGTGGGCAAAAAGACCGGGAACGAGATTTTCCTTTCGCGTCACGGCAAAAAACTAACGACACAGCGGATTTGGCAGATTGTGAAAGAAATTGCCGCGTCTGCCGGCGCGGAAATCAACGTTTATCCTCATTTATTGCGGCACTCGTTTGCTACCCATCTGCTTGCGAACGGAGCCGACCTCCGAATCATTCAAGAGTTGTTGGGGCATGCCGACATTTCGACGACTCAAATCTACACCCACGTGGATCAGAGCCGCCTTCTTGCGATTCATAAGAAATACCATCCAAGGGGGCGAAGTACGCAAAAGGACGGTCGCCTCTGAGAGACGGGCAGCATCGCTAACTGGAATGGATGCTATTGCTGGCCAATCCCCTGGAGGGCGTCCGCTCCATCGGCGCCGTGAAACTCGCTGTCTCAGGGCAACCCCTCAGAAACTCCGATATAAAGTCTCCTTCCCAAAAGGCGAGTATTTCGAGGTGGTATGGAACGGGGAGGGACCGCCTCCGTGCCGTCCCATTTGATCCATGCGGGAAAATGAGCGGTTAGACGAGCAGCTGTGCCGGTGCTAGAAGAAAACTGGCACTGACCGCTGACACTGCCTGCCGATACCGAACCTTTGCTCATGGCCGCCAACGATGCCCTCGATTTTGTTGTTTACCTTGTCTACCGATTTTCTGGCTGGTTCTTAGGGCTATTTCCCTTGGCCGGCGTGTTTCGGTTTGGCCAGCTGGCAGGCGCGATTGCTTATGTTCTTTTGCGATCTTACCGGCGATTAGCGCGTGAAAATATCAGGATAGCTTTTCCAGACTGGTCCTCCCACGAAGTGGAGCGGTGCGCGAGGCGCCATTTTATGGATCTCGGGGCAAACCTTCTCTGCTCCCTGGTTTTGATGGGTAAGCCTTGGGTAACGGTTCGGAAATATCTCGATTTAACAAATCTCGAGCGAATCCAGGAACGCATGAACCGCGTCGGTAGTGTCGTGTGGGCGATCAATCACATCGGCAACTGGGAATTGTTTGTTTATACCGTTCGAATTGTGAGACCAGGGACACACGGTGTTGTTTATCGGGCGCTTTCAAACCGTTTTATCGATGCACATGTTCGCCGTGTCCGTAAAAGCACCGGATTGAAACTGATCGAGCGCCAGCATGGGCTTGCCCAATGCACGAATCTTTTGAAGAGCGGCGGCATGCTGGCGGTCCTCGTGGATCAGCATGCGGGGGACAAAGGCATTTGGACTCCGTTCTTCGATCGTCTGGCGTCGACGACACCGCTTCCGGCGATCCTGGCGAAAAAGACGGGCGCCCAACTTCTTCCTGTTGCCATTTTCACTGCCGGACCGGCTCGATGGCGTTTGGAAGTGGGTGATTTTATTCCGCAGGAGGGAGCCTCAACTGAAGAGCTGATGCACCAGGTGAACCGCGCTTTGGAATCGTTGATTATGCGCAGACCGAGCGACTGGTTCTGGGTTCATCAACGATGGAAAACGCCTTCGCCAAGATTTTTGCTTGAGGAGTACAAGAGAGGCGTTTGCACTCCGCGCGACGTCAGCGTTCTGAAGCCGTTCAGAATTTTGATCCGATCCAGCAATTGGCTGGGGGACGCTGTCATGAGTTCGGAAGCGGTGCGCCGGATCAAATATGGTCGACCTGATTGTGTTCTCACAATTTTAACGCAATCAAAATTAGCTGATTTCTGGCGATTGCTTCCCGAAGTCGACGAGGTCTTGACGATCAATCCGCGAGATTCCGTTTGGCGTGTCGGATCTAAGATTCGGGATCGTTTTGACGTTGCGATCTTGCTTCCCAATTCTCACCGAGTGGCCATCGAGGCGTGGCTCGCGGGAATCCCACGGCGCGTCGGGTATTCTCGCCGCTGGCGAAACGGCTTTGTCAACCAATTGGTTCCCGAACCGAAAGGGCCACGTCCATTGAGCCATCAGAAGAAGCATTATTTGCGAATTGCTGAGCGGATCGGGGCAGATCTGAGAAAGGCGCTGCCTGAAGCCGTCCGTTGGAAATCCGAGCCGGGACTGGCCGGGTTGTGTCCGGGAGCTGAGTATGGCCCAGCGAAACGGTGGCCTGAATTCGGTGCTGCTGCCTGCGAGCTTTCCGAGTGGCTCGGTTTGCATTGGCTTATTTTCGGAACCGCAAAGGAGCGCTCCATTTCCGACAAAATAGCGAAACGCCTGGGTACACATGCCACCGACCTGACCGGACGCACTACTTTGTCGGAATTGATTACACAGCTCCGACGTTGTGAAGTTCTGTTGACGAACGACACAGGGACGATGCATTTGGCCGCATTCCTTGGTGTACCGACGGTATCGATCTTTGGATCCACGGAACCCCAGTTAACGGGTCCGATCGGCATTGGGCACACGGTACTGAGGCATCACGTGGAATGCAGTCCGTGCTTCTTGCGAGAATGCCCACTCGATTTTCGGTGTATGAAAGCGGTAACGGTGGAAGAGGTGGTCCGGGCGGTGGCCGAGAAGGTGAAAGTACAAGGCAGGCTCGTGGCGCCCGGGAGGCTAGCTGGCGTTCCAGGAACCGGTGGCGGAAGCGCTTGAGGGGCAAAGAGTTAGACGTTCAGGAATTGAAAATAATTAGTCGGACAGCACGGAGGCCGTCCCTCCCTGGAATAGACGAACATCAGCGGAAAATAGCCCTTTTCGACGGTCCGCTCGGAGATCGGACCCTATTGCCGCCAATCCATCACAGCGCAATCCCGCTTCGCCAAAAAAATAACCACGAACTCCGAACAATTTTACCTGGGCCGCATGGGCCACGAATGTTGAAAATTGAGACATGACCCCGTTAGATCTCGGCCGGTCTGTGGCGCGGCCTCGCCGCTTCAGTTTGCAAGAGTGAGCGAGATAACGTAGTTGAAACACCATTCCGGCTCGCGAATGAATTTATCCACTCAATGAAATCTCACCCAAGGTCCGCAATTTCGGTTCTTGCTGGCAAGATCACAGAGTTCCTCGCACGCACGATTGCGCATCAAACAGGGACATTAGTTTTCGCAGCGTTCGCGATTGCGGCTCTGGCAATTTTTGTCGTCTACACTCGCAAGAATCTGGATTCCGAGGTCTTGGACCTTTTGCCTTCCAAGTTCGAGTCTGTGGTCGGCTTGAAGGAGTACAACAGCGAATTTGCTCAGGCACGTCAATTGGTTTTCGGGTTCCTGGGAGAACCTGGGCATGCGGAAGACGTTGAAGCGTTCAGGGCGCATTTCATGGAAGAACTGGCTAAGGAACCTTGGGTCTTGCGAATATTCGATCGCATTCCGCTGGAGACGACCGATGGATTAAACGAAATCCAGGGTGTGGTTCCAGCGCTCCTACTGAATTTGCCTCCGGACGAATTCAAAGACGCAATGGCCCAACTCGAGCCAGTTGCGATCAATGAACGTTTGAAGGAAATCCGGGACACGATCTCAGGAGACTCCATCCGAACTCAGATAGAAGCCAGTCTCGATCCACTCGGATTGTTTGCGCGGGCGATGAAACCTTTCGGGTCGGGTTCCTCAATGGATCAGGGAAGCGCTCTGGCCTCAGCCGACAATCTTTTTCAGATCGCCCTGATCATTACGAATCAGCCCGACCTCGACGCCCGCACCTGCCAGACGGTGATGCAGAAACTCGATAGGTTTCGGGATCGGATCCTGAATGAATGGGCCGGCTACAAACCTAAGGTTTACGTCACCGGGCGGACTGCGTTTGTCGCTCAAATTTCGCGCAGCATGGAAAGGGATGCCGCGCTCAGCGCGATCCTGTCGATTCTGATCGTCAGCGGGCTCTTTTACCTGGCGTTTCGCCGGTTTCTTCCGTTGATCGGAATTTGTTTAATTCTTTGTTTATCTGCCTTCGTTGCACTCGCATTCGGGATGTTGATCTTTCATCAACTGAATGTCGTTGCGATCGGATTTTTCTCGATCCTGGCGGGAGTTGGAGTTGATTTCAGCCTCCTTTTGTTTGGCCGTTATCAGCAAGCCCGCCGCAACAATGCAACGCACAGCCAGGCGGTGTTTGTGGCGGTGAGAGACATTGGAGCTGCTGTCTTCTACGTCGTCGTGACGACGGCGATTGGCTTCCTGGCGTTGAACTTCAGTCAAAGCTCAGGATTTGCTCAGCTTGGGACTCTGGTGGCATTTGGCGTCGGCTTTGCCGGCCTGTTCATGACGCTGTTTTTGTTCATGTTCTTCAAGCATGTCAGACCTCCAGCGACCACGGATTTCATGCTTGCGTGTACGACGCGGTTTGTGAATGCGATGTTTCGAGAGCCTCGTCCCCTACTGATCGGATTTTCTATTGTTCTAGTGGGTGGAGCGCTGATTGCCTTTGCTCCATTCATTCCGCTTCGGTTTGACACGAATCCGGTTTCGCTACAGCCCAAAACGATTCCTGCCTCGATTGCGCTTCAAGTGCTGGCCGACAAGATGCAGCAGGAATCTGACCCGGTGACGATTCTGGTCAACGCAAAGGATCAACAGGGATTTCACGATCGATGGAAGCGTCTTACCGACCGGCTCGACCAGGCGCAGAAAGACGGCCTGCTGAAGTATGTCAGTACACCGGTGGCACTCGCTCTTTCGCCCGAAAACATCACCGCGAACCGTAATTATTTGAAAAGGATCGACCTGGACAAAGTGGCTTCAGCGGTCAAAGCGAGCCTCGATGAGAACGGGTTTGAGGTGGAGTCGTTCAAGGGCATTTTCGATCTGCTTGATAGATTAAAACAGGAACAATCGGCGACTGAATTGCCGGATTGGACAAAGCTTTTTCCTGCGAAATCAAGCTGGTGGTTTCTCATCGATCGCTACTTCGCGAACAAACCTACCAGCGCGGTTGGTTACGTTCGTCCGGTGGCTCAGATCCAGTCACAGAAGGATCATCAAAGGGTCGCTGACTTGATTCACCAGGCGGACCCTGGGGCAATAATCACCGGATGGTCTTACACGCTCTGGGATCTGATCCCCTGGGCTAAGGGAGAACTGGTTGCATTTACGACGATCGTTGGCGTTCTCATTCTAGTGCTGCTTTGGATCGTCTATCGGCGGTTTTCGCTTTGGCTGGTGCACGC
>DATMQC010000163.1:0-10637 GCA_035567275.1 Chthoniobacterales bacterium
TTGTTGCCAAAGAATGGAACAACAATGCTTTTGCCGGCCCTCTTCGCCTCCGCAAAAGCTTGGATGAGGCGCTTTATTTCGTCCGATTCGAGCAACGGTTGATCAGCCAAATAAATCATCATCGCATCCGACCCTTTGGGAACAGCCTCCATTCCGGTGCGAACCGATGTGCTCAGCCCCGCACGATAATCGGGGTTCTCAACGAAGCGAACACTCTTCCCCTCGAGTCGACTGCGGACCAGATTCGCCTCGTGCCCGAGGACGACAACGATTTCATCAACGCCTGACGTCATTAAGGTGTCCACAGCGTGCTCGATTAACGACTTCCCGGCAAAACGCATGAGAAGTTTGTTCTGCCCCATTCGAGAAGAAAGCCCGGCGGCTGGAATAATTGCGGTAATCATCCCAGATTGCTGGACGATATTTTGGAATCTTTGGCGATCGCCTCGGAAGCCGGTTTTTCGGGCTGGCGATCAGGTCCGGGGGCATCGCGACGCAGAATTCCCTTGGCCTCGAGCATGGTTCGACCTGAGCCGCCGCGACGCACCAAAACGATCTCGCTCATGATACTCAGGGCGATCTCCTCCGGCGTTTGCGCGCCAATGTCCAGACCGGCTGGGGCGCGTACCCTGGCTTGAGTCAGTTTGCTTTTATCGATTCCGGCGGCGGCCAGATAATCGAACACGAGTTGAGCCCGTGTTTTGCTGGCGATCAGCGCGATATAGGCTGCACCGCCTTCAATCGCCTTCTTGATGGACAAGTGGTCACCCTTGTGTTGAGTCGCCACGACCACGTACGTGTTGGGTCCGACGTTCACCTCGGCGGAGTTAAACCCGGCGCTCACGAGCCCGTCAGCTGTTGGGAAAGCCTCGGACGTCGCACCGGGATCAGCGATCGTCACGGAAAAGCCGGTAATCTGCCCCAAAACGGCAAGCGTCTCGGCAATTCGCCCATGTCCGGCTATGACCAACCGTGGCGGCGGCAGCACCGGCTCAATATAGACCTTCATCATTCCTCCGCATGGCATTCCAACTCCGAAAACTTCATCGGTCAGATCGACGGTCACAATTCTGGGCCTGCCATCTTCGATGCTTTCCATTGCCTCTTGTCGGACCATGTTCTCCACGCAACCGCCGCCAACCCATCCTAATATGACTCTGGCATTCCCATCAATGAGCGCCTTGGAGCCCGGTTTGGCAGAGCCCGAACCTTCAATCTCAATGACTGTGGCGATGGCAAATGGCGCGCCTCGCAAACTCAATTCATTCAAGGTTGAAAATATATCGCGGTACATCTCTGATCCGTTCCGGAGGCTGACGCGTTGCGATCAGGTGGCCAGCAACGTCGTCGTGTGCGCTTCTGGTTGTTCGTCAAATTCTTGCTTGCAGCCGGCGCAGCAAAAATAATAGGTCCGGCCGCGATATTCAGAGAAATACCTTGGGTTCGCTGAATCCACGGTCATTCCGCAGACCGGGTCCTTGGCATCAGTTCTCGCATGGCCAGCCTCCAATGTTTCGCTCTGAACTGGCGGCTTTTTGCTCCTTCTGGTCAAAATGATTTCGGCAAGGATACTAACCGCAATCTCCTCGGGTCCCAGAGCGCGAATGTCAAGGCCGGCGGGCGCCTTAACCCGGCTTAATAACTCCGGCGCGATGCCTCTGTCTGCCAGAAACTGCAGGACCTTCTCCGCCTTCCTCCCACTGGCTACAAATGAGACATAGGGAACGCCTGTTAGAACCGCCTGTTCAAGCGCCTCTTCGTCGCCTTCTCCTTGCGTTGAAACCACGATGTACGTTTCTCGGGCGAAGTCGAGGTCGTGAACATCCCGGTTTTCTATCAGGCGATCGGCGTCGGGAAAGAGCCGGCGATCCGAACCGGGCGCGGCGACGATCACGTCAAAACCGATCGCTTTCCCGAGCTTGCACAATGCTCGCGCTGCGACCGTGCGCCCGAAAACAAGCAACTGCGGTACTGGTAACACCGGTTCGATGTAAATTTCCATAGCCCCTCCGCCGTGGCATGTCATCGGATAATTGACAACTCCGGGTTCCGTTTCGGAACTCCGGGTTGAAGCGATCCTGATAAGCTTGGCTTTCCCCTCCTCGATTGCTCGCAACGCTTCCCTAACGACAATCGGTTGCACGCAGCCACCGCCAATCCAACCCCAGATTTGCCCGTCAGCTTGGATGATAGCCTTGTCGCCCGGCTTTCCGGAGACCGGTGCTTGGAACCCCACAACAATCGCGATGGCGAATGGAGAACCGCGGAGCGCAGCCGCCTTCGTCAGGAACTCGTCAAACATTTGTCTCTCCGAAAGAATCGCATCGAGTCATAGCGAGGTAGAGGCAGATCTCCGAGCTGCCCGCCGACGGAAACGGCCGGCTCGGAGATTCGGCCACTACCGATCTCCCGTAATCTCCAGCTTTCTGCAGCTCAAGAGCTTCCACCTATAGATCTCTCTCCAACTCCAGCAGGCTTTGCAAATTATGGGCGGGTGCAAACAGATCAATATACGGCAGCGCGGCGCGCATGCCACGCGTAACCGGCTCGTACTGATCGAGTCCTCGGAGCGGATTCAGCCATATCAGCTTTTTGGAACGCTGTTTCAGGGCTTTGAGCTCCGCAACCAAAGCGTCCGGCTCTCCAGTATCCCAGCCGTCGCTCAAAATGAGAACGCAGGTATTCGTCGAACGCATTTGCCGGCCGAATCTTCGATTGAATTCCTGCAATGAGCTGCCGATTTTTGTGCCGCCTGACCAGAAAGTCGTGATTCCGGACAGCGCTCTCAAAGCACTAGCAAGATCCCTGGCTTTCAGAGTTTTGCTCACGTTAACAAGTCGGGTACTGAAAACGAAACAAGAGACCCGATCGAAATGTTTTCCCAGAGCGTAAGCAAACCTGAAAAGGAACAGGCTGTAGGGATTCATCGAATCGCTGACGTCCAGTAGAATAACCAGTCTGGCTGCTTGCGATATGCGGTTCTTATAGCGCAGGTCCAAAAATTCGCCTCCGTGCATGACCCCGGCTCTTATCGTTCGACGTAAATCAATTCTGCCCCGCAAGTGCGAGAGCTTCTGCCTTCTTGAGAGTCGAAAGCTGATCCTACGCAGCAGTCGCTCCGAAAGATGTTCCAGTTCGGCGAGATCATCCTGCGTCACCTCGGAGAAATCGACCTTGGTCAGGCGATCGATCGCGCTCGCACCGCCGATGGTTTTTCGCCTCGCTTCGGACTCTCGCGATGCCGGGTGACCCAGCATCAATTGAATACGTTGGCTGTTGCGTGCCTCAAGCTTCGAATCGCCCGACGACGCGATCGGCCGCTTCGGCCGGTCCATTCGGCCTCCGTACCAGAACGTATCAAACAATTGATCAAAGAGATCCCACTCCCTTTTTGAAGTACAAAGATTTGCTCGGAGCGCGTATCTGAAAGCGTCAAGTCGACCGTGGTCGACGATCCCCACGGCGCGAACAGAGTCGATCACTGCCTTGAGGCCCGAACCCAGACCGTTGTCACGGGCGAACCGACAAAACTCCACAACGCCCGTCAACCATTGGAAATCAGGCAGGACCGACGCCGGTTCGGCTGCGCCGCGTGGGTTCGCCGGTATCGGAGGCCTTTTCATGGGGTAATCCGCGAAAGAAGATTCTCCACGCCCTCCCGCCTGATTTTCGCCAGATCGTCAGCCGATTTTAAGATGCATCCCAGAATCTGTTCAGCGGTCCCGGGATCAAATTGATTCTTCTTGAGCAGCACCAGGGCTTGCGACAGGTCCAGCGTTTCCGCGATTCCAGGAGGCTTGGAGAGATTCATGCCTCTCATCAATTGTACGAACCGGACGGCCCGTGAGCCGAGTTCGTGATCGAACCCCGGAAGTCGGACGCGCACAATTTGGATCTCTTTCTCGAGGGTAGGATACTCAATCCAGTGATAGAGACATCTTCGCTTAAGCGCATCGCTCAGCTCGCGCGTGCTGTTTGAAGTCAGAATCACATAAGGGATTCGCTTCGCTCTTATAGTCCCCAGCTCCGGGATAGTGACCTGAAATTCCGACAGAATTTCCAGCAGAAACGCTTCAAAGGCTTCGTCCGCACGATCGATTTCGTCAATCAGCAATACCGGCGAAGACGATTCGCAAAGAATCGACCGCAGCAGGGGACGGGTCAGAAGAAAATCGTTTCCGAAAATATGGCGCTCCAACTCTTCGACCGGTTCGTCACTCTTCTCCCTGACCTTAATCGCCAGGAGTTGCTTCTGGTAGTTCCATTCGTACAACGCCGAATTAGCGTCTAATCCCTCGTAACACTGGAGACGGATCAACTCGGTTCCGAGAAAAGACGCAAGAACTTTTGCAACCTCCGTTTTGCCAACCCCTGCATGCCCCTCGATCAAGAGAGGCTTTGGGAGTCGCACAAGCAAATAGATTGCGGTAGCCAGAGCACGGTCTGCTACGTATCCGAAACGTCCGAATCCGTCGATGAATTCGTCTATTTCTGCAAATTCCTCGGGCTGTGCTTCGGCAGCGAAAGAAGGCCGCGTCTCGGACGCGATGGTCACGGATGTTTCGGTCCTCTAAAGATTTGCTTCACAGATCGTGCAATCCCTTCTCCGATTACGGAAGCGACGATAGGCAACGCTTTAATCGGCTGAGGTTCCGCGGCGGCTTCCTCTGTCTGCGAGGGTGACGATCCACTTTCACCGGACCGCTCTTTCTCCAACTCCCTCCGCAGGTTTGCCGTAAACTGCTCGAACATTTTGTTGGATACTTCGTTGATCATCCGAGCCCCTAGTTGGGCCAGCAGACCCACGACATTAACTTCGGAAACCGTAACCACTTCGCTGCCGCCTTCCGGCAAACTCCGAACCTTGCCGGTCATCTTCATGGAAGCACTCCCTTTGCCCCTGACATCCTGACCCTTGCCCACCATCTCAATTTCGTGGGCCTCTTCATCCAGGCGCTCGATATGCGCCTGGCCTTTGTAATCGGTGACGCTTGGGCCAACCTGCACCTTGATCAAGCCCTTGTAGGTGCGATCGTCCACTGCCTCGGTGATTTGAACCCCTGGCACGCAGTTGGCCACTTTGCGGGGATCACTCAGAAATTTCCAAACTCTTTCCAGCGGCTCCTGCACCTGGAAAGTCTTTTCGATCTTGATGGCCATAACTACCTCCTAAAAAATCAAAGCGATATCTCCGTCTCGAACAGGTAGGGCCGGATCTCCGAGCCGGCCGTTTTGGGCGGGCAGCTCGGAGATCTGCCCCTACCGAAGGCACCGCTCCCTCGGCGCCTCGTTGAACGCTGCAAGCTGTGTAATTCATGGTTGCGACGGAGCGCAGCTCTCCAGGAGGGCTCAAACGACAATTCCCCTACAGTTTGGGTGCTAACCACCTTACTCTGCCACCCCTTTCTCCTTGAGAATCTGCCAAACCTTCCAGGGTGTGATCGGCATATCGATGTGACGAATTCCTAGATGCGAGAGAGCGTCCACGACAGCGTTCACAAAGGCGGCCGGTGATCCGACGTTCGGTGATTCACCTACTCCCTTTGCACCCAGTGGATGATGCGGCGAAGGCGTGCACGTCTTATCGGTCTCCCAGTTCGGCGTCTCTACAGCGGTCGGTACCAGATAATCCATGAAAGTTCCCCCCTGGACGTTTCCACTTTCGTCGTAAGCAATTTCCTGCATAAACGCGATCGCCAGGCCTTCGGTCAGTCCTCCGTGAATCTGACCCTCGACGATCATCGGATTAATAATGTTTCCGCAATCATCCACCGCCACAAACCTGCGGACCTTTACCTCGCCCGTGCCCTTGTCAATATCAACAACGCAGACATAGGTGCCAAACGGAAAAGTCAAATTTGGGGGATCATAATAGTGAACCGCCTCGAGTCCTGCCTCTAACCCAGGCGGGATATTGGTGTACGCAGCGAAGGCGATTTCCTGAATTGTCTTGGCTTTGCCGGGTGCGCCTTTGACATAAAATCTGCCCGGCTCCCATTCGAGATCTTCTTCGCTCACCTCAAGCAGGTGGCCGGCGATTTTTCTGGCTTTCTCCCTGATTTTCCGCGAGGCCATAGCCGTCGCCGCCCCGGCGGTAGGGGTGCTCCTGCTGGCGTATGTGCCAAGACCGTAAGGCGCGGTATCTGTATCGCCCTCTTCTACCGTTATATCGGCGACCGGTATCCCGAGTTCCTGCGCAACAATTTGTGCAAACGTTGTTTCGTGCCCTTGGCCTTGAGCCTTGGTCCCCATCCGTGCAATCGCCTTACCGGTTGGGTGAACCCGAATCTCACAACTATCAAACATCTTTATCCCTGCGATATCAAAGCTGTGCGCCGGCCCCGCTCCGACGATCTCCGTAAAGCTGGAAACGCCGATGCCCATCAATTCACCTCGTTTGCGCTTTTCCTCCTGCTCTCTCCGGAGTTCGTGATACCCGATCTTCTCGAGCGCCAAATCCATCGCCGCGTGATAGTCGCCGCTGTCATAGGTCCAGCCGAGGGGACTTTGATAAGGGAATTTGTCGGCGGGAATGAAGTTTTTGCGCCTCAGTTCGACCGGGTCCATTTGTAGCTCGGTGGCCAGAACATCCATGACCCGTTCAATTAAATAGGCAGCCTCTGTAACTCGAAAGGAGCAGCGATAGGCGATTCCGCCCGGTGCCTTGTTGGTGTAAACGCCGTCCACTTCACAAAAGGCGGTCGAAAAATCATAGGAACCGGTGCAGATGCTGAACAATCCTGCAGGATATTTGGACGGCTGAGCTGCAGCGTTAAAAGCGCCGTGATCCGCAAGCGTCCTGACCCGCAGCGCTTTGACCTTTCCATCGCGCTCTGCGGCGACCTCGGCCGTCATGTGGTAATCACGGGCGAAGCCGGTCGACTGCAGATTCTCCGAGCGGGTTTCGATCCATTTGACGGGGCGCCCAAGCTGCAGAGAAGCCACTACGGCGCACACGTAACCGGGATAAATCGGCACCTTGTTGCCGAAACCGCCCCCAATGTCAGGGGCAATAATCCGAATGTTGTTCTCCGGAATTCCCGCAACCAGAGCGAAAAGGGTACGGTGGGCGTGTGGAGCTTGCGAAGTTTCCCAAACAGTGAGCCTCCCGGTCGCCGAGTTATAGTCGGCCACGCAGCCGCATGTTTCCAGAGGCGCCGGATGGCACCGCTGAAAGACTGCATCGACTCTGGCGCGTACCGGAGAGTTTTGAAGTTGTTGATCGGCCGCCTGCCTGTCTCCGACCTCCCAGTGAAAAATGTGATTCGTTTTCTCCTCCCGGTCATTCCGCAGAATGGGAGCATCGGCATCAAGGGCCCGGTGCGGGTCCACGAGAACAGGTAGGTCCTCGTACTCTACTTCAATCAGTTCAGCCGCATCGGCAGCCGTGTAGCGGTCTTCGGCAACGACAAACGCCACTTCCTGCGATTGAAACAAGACCTTTCCCGTAGCCAGCACCATTTGCCTGTCATGAAAAAGAGTCGGCATCCATGCCAGGCCCGCCTTTTCGAGATCCTGACCCGTGATGACCGCTAGAACACCGGGAAGTTTCTTTGCTTCCTCGGTGCGGATGGCAACGATCCGGGCATGAGCGTATGGGCTTCGAATCATCTGCCCATAAACCATTTCCGGAAGGTGCACATCATCGACATATGTGCCTTTTCCCTGGACGAAGCGCTGGTCCTCCTTCCTTTTAACGGAGTGGCCCATACCACCAATTTCAGCAGAAGTCTTTTGCAACATCTTTTCCTTCGGTTACGCCATTTTACTGGCCGCGTACTGGACCGCTTTGACAATATTCTGGTATCCGGTACAGCGGCAGAGATTACCGGAAATCCCCCAACGAATTTCCTGTTCCGTGGGATGAGGATTCCTTTCGAGAAGGGCCTGAGCGGCCAGAATCATTCCTGGGGTGCAAAATCCGCACTGAAGCCCATGTTCCTCCTTAAAGCCTTCCTGCAGCGGGTGAAGCTTTCCGTGATCAGCCACCCCTTCGATCGTGCGAATTTCCTGTTCGTCCGCCTGGACCGCAAAAACGGTGCATGACTTTACCGGCTTGCCCGCGAAAAGCACGGTGCACGCGCCGCAATTCGTCGTGTCGCAGCCGACATGCGTTCCGGTCAGCCCCAAAATGTCTCTTATAAAGTGAACGAGCAGCAACCGCGGCTCTACCTCCGCCTCGCGATCGGTCCCGTTTATTTTGACGCGAATCCGTATTTTCTTGGCCATAGCTAAAGATTTGGTTGATCGTCAGGACGCGCTTATTGGGAAGCCCTTTCGCGGGCGCGAACCAGGGCGCGAATGGTCAACTCGCGAACCATTGAAGTTTTGTACGAAGCAGGGCCCCGCAAATCCGAACTTGGCCGTGCATGCTCCGCCGCGATCCGAGCTGCTTGCTTGATCGTCGCCTCATCGAGACTCTTTCCTCTAAGGAAATCTCTCGCGCTTTCCGCTCCGAGCGGTGTCGGCCCCACATTGGTCAGCCCAATGCCCGCCTCCTTGCAAACTCCTGATTCCTCGAGTGCGACCTGCGCCGCCACCCCAACTGTAGCAAAATCGCCGACTTTCCGTTCCAGCTTAAAGTATGCACCTCCGCTGCGCGCGGGCTGAGTTGGAACGCGGATTTCGGTGAGAATTTCGTCGTGCTCCAGCGCGGTCGCGAACAGAGAAACAAAAAAGTCTTTGATCAATATCACTCTTTCGCCGCCAGGACCTGAAGCGACAATCTCAGCCCGCAGGGCCAGCATGGTCGCCGGATGATCGTTGGCCGGATCGCCGTGCGCGAGGTTGCCGCCGATCGTGGCCATGTTCCGGACTTGCGGATCGGCAATCGCCGCCGCGGTGTCTAAGATAATCGGATACCTCGACCGGATGAGATCGGAATGCTCCAGATCGGCCTCCCGGGTAAGCCCACCTATTTTCAGGTAACCGCCTTCTTCCTTAATATGGTGGAGTTCTGGAATGCGGTTGATGTCGATGAGATATTCCGGCCGCGCAAGGCGCATCTTCATCATCGGGATAAGGCTTTGTCCACCACTTAAAATCTTCGCGCCGTCACCGTGCTGCTGCAGCAGGGAGATGGCTTCGCGGACGCTTTCGGGCCGGAGGTATTCGAAAGATTGGGGGATCATTGCGTGGCCTTGCTGAGGTGAGGCTTTCTTTTTTTGCGCCAACAAACGATCATAAACAATCGCGCGCGGATCCAATGCCGGGTTACGCCACATCACAACACGAGGCGCTGGGGGGAGCAAAAGTTCCGCCACAGGTCTTGGACGAATCGACTTATCTATAGTTTGAATTGGTTGCGGGGACAAGAGAATAGTCTGCCTTCTTAACGGCCGGTTCGGAGATCCGGCCTTACCTCGCATTATTTACGACTCGGTGCCAATTCAGCCGGTCGCGTAAGCGAGCGAACAGAACCCTGCAGATCTGCAGCCCCCAACGGAGTCGCGGCAAGACTCCCGAATCACTGCCGTCGACCGTTGACTTTGCTAATAGCTGCCGGACTGTTGGAAAGATCGACTATTAACGGCCGATTTCTTCATACCCCAAAAATAATACAGCGAATTACTATGAACCCCAGAACCACCGCCCTCGTCCTGATCGAATACCAGAACGACTTCACCACCCCAGGCGGGAAATTGCATGAGGCAGTCAAGCCTGTCATGGAGTCGACCCACATGCTCGAAAACACAGTCGAGATGGTCAATGAAGCTCGTAAAGCCGGAGCCACGATTGTCTACGTCCCCATTACTTTTGCCGCCGATTTTCGCGAAATCAGCCCGACGCCTTACGGGATCCTGAAAGGCTGTAAAGACGGGCAAGTCTTTCAGAAAGGAACCTGGGGCGCAGAGATCGTTGACGCTCTTAAGCCGCAGCCTGAAGATATCGTCATTGAGGGTAAGCGGGGTCTCGACGGGTTTGCTTCGACAAACCTTGATTTTATCCTCAGGAGCCGGAAGATCGATACCATTGCGCTTGGCGGCTTTCTCACCAATTGCTGCGTAGAATCAACGATGCGCACCGGATACGAACTTGGGTACGACGTCATCACCATCAAGGATTGTGCCGCAGCGGTTAGTCAAGAAGCTCACCAGGGAGCCATCGAACACGATTTCCCGATGTTTTCTCATCCGATGAGTCACGATGAATTTGTGGCGGAGCTGGCTGGATCGGGCGCCGCCAAAGAGGAGGCCCATCCGGTCGCCACGTAGTGTACCAAGTCCGTGACTGTTATAGCGTAGTTTGGCAGGGCCAGATCTCTGAGCTGACCAGGAACCGGGCGCCTCGGAGATGCGCCCCATAGGCGCTAACTTAAGCGGTGCAGCGCTCACAAAAGCTCTACGATGTAGGCGAACCGTCTCGGTTTGCGCGGTTTTGAGGCGTGCAAAGCGGGGACGCTTCGCCTACTTTGCGCTTAAGTTAACGTTTACAGGGTCAGATCTCCGAGCTGACCCTGTGGTCTAGCGTTCGCGGCGGGTTCGCTGTTCGCCATTCGGGGTCGGAGTTCGGGCTTCGGGTTCTGAATTCTGAATTCTGTCTTCTTGGCTGAGGCGCCTGCAGCCAGTAGAGAGGGAGGTTAGAAAACGCAGAAATATTGTTGAGAACTAGACAGGTTGTTAAATTCAAGACCGGCA
>DATMQC010000164.1:0-12386 GCA_035567275.1 Chthoniobacterales bacterium
CCCAGTGTACCGAGCGCTCCCGTAACCAGTTTCGGCAGGTCGTACCCCGCGACGTTTTTTACCACTTTGCCGCCGCTCGAAGCCAGCGTGCCATCGGGCAGCGCAATAGTCACGCCGATGATCAGGTCGCGCAGCGCGCCATACCGAATACGCAGCGTGCCGCTGTCGTTTGTGGAAAGCATTCCCGCGACGGTGGCCCGCTCCGGCCACAGCGGATCCACGGCGATGTGCTGGCCGTGCTGGGCCAGAGTGTTCTGCAAATTCTGGATCTTGCAGCCGGCCTCGACGCTCACGGTCAGATCGGCCCATGCGTGTTCGATCACCCGGTCGAGCCGCGCCGTCGAGAGAATCAGGTCGGCGCGCACCGGTCGATTACCCCAGCCGGTCTTCGTGCCCCCGCCGCGTGGCATAACGCAGAGCCCGGCGGCTTGCGCGCACTGCAACGCCGCCGCCAGTTCGGTCTCATTACCTGGTTCGAAGACCATCTGCGGCTGGGCTCCGGCGACGCTATCACCCACCCCCGCCGAGCGCAGATGCCCAGCGCCGGCGATGGTCCGCAGATCATCCCAAACGGCCCCGATCCCTGTCGCTGCGGTTGAAACTGATGGTGGCGTGGCCATCTTAGAAGCGTTCTGCGATTCCGGCGGTTTCCAGGGGATGAGGTCGATACTCCCCTGGGCTTTCACCGCATAGCCGCGGACGAGGGAAAACCTTGGTGGGATTGGAGAGCTGTTCCGGGTCAAAGGCACAACGCACGCGCTGCATCGTTTCCAGATCGGGCTCCGCATACATCTTCGACATCATCATTTTCTTCTCTTCGCCCACGCCATGCTCGCCTGTGATGGAACCGCCAGCCTCGATACATAGTTCGAGGATACGATTGGCCAGAAGCTCCGCCGCATGCTCTTGCCCTTCGATCCGGCGGTCATAAAGCACCAACGGATGCAGGTTGCCGTCGCCAGCGTGAAACACATTGGCCACTCTGATTCTCGCCTCCGCCCCGAGCCGCTCGATTTCGCTCATGATGCGCGGCAGCGCCGTGCGGGGAATCACGCCGTCCTGGACGATATAGTTCGGTGAAATGCGGCCCACCGCCGCGAATGCCGCTTTGCGGCCCTTCCATACCACGGCACGCTCCGCCTCCGTCTGCGCCACACGAATTTCCCCGGCTCCGCACTCTCGACAGATTTCGTCCACATGCCGCATCAACTCTTCGACCTCGGCCGTGGGGCCGTCGAGTTCTACAAGCAACAGCCCGCCGCAGTCGGGGTAGTTGGCGTGCACAGCCGCTTCAGCGGCTTGGATGGCCAGGTGGTCCATCATTTCAATCGCTGCGGGCAGCATTCCCGCGGCGATGATCCCGCTCACCGCAGCGCCGGCCTCGCTCGTGGAACCAAATGCCGCCAGCAGCGTCTGAACGCATTCGGGCCGCTTCACGATGCGCAGGATTATCTTAGTGGCGATGCCCAGGGTACCCTCAGAGCCCACAAACACACCCGAAAGATCGTAGCCCGGCGTGTCGAGCGTTTTGCCGCCCAGATGTGCCAGCGTGCCGTCCGGCAGCACTACCTCGAGCCCGAGCACGTGCGTCGTAGTAAATCCGTATTTCAGGCAATGCGCCCCGCCGGCGTTTTCCGCCACATTTCCGCCGATGCTGCAGACGGACTGCGATGACGGATCGGGAGCGTAGAAAAAGCCGTGGGGCGTCACTCCTTCCGTCACCTCCAAGTTGGTCACGCCAGGCTCCACCACCACCCGAGCGTTGGCCAGGTCTACTTCCAGGATACGGTTCATGCGCGCCAGGCTAATCACCACTCCGTTTTTGACCGGCAGTGCGCCTCCGCTCAATCCCGTACCCGAACCGCGCGCCACAAACGGAATGCGTTCGCGATGGCACACCCGGAGGATTCCCTGGACCTGTTCAGTGGAACGGGGGAGCAGCACGGCCTGGGGAACGACGCGAAAATTCGTAAGCCCGTCACACTCGTAGGTCTTCAATTCTTCCTGCGATGTGATCAGGCCGCCATCCCCTACGACGGCGCGGAACTCCTGAAGGATGCGGGTGTCCACGAGTATTCAGTTTGGCCCGCTGATTTGCGGGAGAGCGGGCTTCCCACGGAGCAGGGTAGTACTTCAGAGCGCAAACGTCAAACCGGGCGACGGGGTCATGTCTCAATATTCAACACTCGCACCCAGCGGTTACTCCCTCGCCGCCCCGATTTGTGCCCGCTCTCGGGGAACTGATGGTGAAAAGCGCTCGAGGGGCAAAGAGTTGGAGATTGCGGCACAGAGCCATATTGTCGGTGGAATCGCGTTCCAAAGCGATCGTTGGCGGGTTAGGGAGGTAGCGCCGGATCTCCGAGCTGCTGTTCTAACGAGGGAGACTCGTAGGGCAAGGGCACTATTCTCGGCGGGCAACTCGGAGATCTGCCCAACCTCGGCCACGGCAATTTGTTCATTTTCAGGGAGGGACGGCCTCCGTGCCGTCCCATTTTTCTCCTTCCTACTCGAATTGAAAACAACTAGTCGGACGGCGCAGAGGCCGTCCCTCCCCTTAATAGACGAACGTCGGCAAAAATGGCCCTTTTCGTCGGCCGATCTCCGAGCTGCTGGCTGAGAGCGGCTACCTCGGAAATGCCAGCCCTAGCTTTCTGCCTTACCAGTCACCTTCAGAGCCGAGCGAGTGTTGAATATTGAGACATGACCCCGTCGCTTATAGTTAAAGTTGTTTGATCCAGCGCTTGGCAGTTTCGACCTCGTCATGGGTGAATCGGTGACCGGCGTCTGAACGACGAACCGTCAGATCAGCGCCCGTGCTGCGCAACAGCGCAACGAGGCGTTCAGTCTCGAATACAGGCACAAATGGATCCTGATCCCCTGCCGCAATGAGGATCTGTACCCCAGTAAGATCCGGAAGCGGTTCGGGGACCAGCGGCACCATCGGGCGAAACAGAATCGCAGCACGAAGTATCCCGGGCCGAAGCAGGAGCAAGCTGGTGGCAATGTTCGCGCCATTGGAATAACCGAGCCCGAAGATCTTACCTGAATCAAACCCGTAGTGCCGCGCCGCTTCAGCGACGAAGTCCGCCAGTTCAGTCGTGCGTTTCTTCAAGTCCTCGACATCGAACAGGCCTTCCGCAAACCTTCGAAAAAATCGTGGCATGCCGTTCTCCAGCACCTTGCCACGGGGACTTATCAGATTGGCTTCCGGATCGACGCTGCGCCCGAGCGGAATGAGATCGTGCTCATTCCCGCCGGTGCCATGCAGAAGCAACAGTGTCCGCTTCGCGCTGCCGGGCACAAACTCGTGGATAAAACTCAGAGACTGGCTCATTGGGATCTTCCTAAGTGAAGCAACATCATGAGGCTTGGTTATGCAATTTTCCTGATAGATGCCGACGATAATGTTGAATATTGAGACATGACCCCGTCGCTCATTTGTAGGTTTTGACAACGTGCTGACTCGTTCGGATATTTTCGCCAGTGTGAGCGATTTGGATCTCAATAATTTACTCGACGGCTGGCCGCATGAACCGGGTCAGGTGAAGGCCCGAAAAATCGTGGGGCGCGACGGCCGCGAAAAAGTCCAGCTCAGGATCGATCTCGGATTAATTCAAATGGAATTGCATGGGCGTCCCGACGGACATCGCCCCAACGGATTTGAATCCCTCTTGCAGTATCACCAGGAGAAAGCTGGTAGCCAGTCTCCCGGCCAGAGCTATTCTCTTACAGAGGCGGACGTTATGGCTTTGCAGCAGGAGGGCGTTCAATATTATCACCGCTACCTGAGCTTGTTTCAGCTTCGAGACTTTCACAACGTCATTCGGGATACGGAACGGAATCTGGAGATGTTTGACTTCGTTGGCGAACATTGTTCTGACGAAGACTCAAAGTGGGGTTTGGAACAGTTCAGGCCTTACGTCATCATGATGAACACACGGGCCAGGGCGTCCTTGGAGTTACAGGAAGGCAAAACCGCTGGCGCAGCAAAGCTGATTGAAGGGGGCAAGGAGAAGATCGAGGCTTTTTATCGCGCGATCGGTCAGCCAGAATGGATCGAGTCCAGCAACGAACTCGCGTTTCTCTCGGAGTGGCTCAAGGAAGTGCGCGATGCGCAGCCATTGACGCCATTGGAGATGATGGAACGCGACTTGCAGCGCGCAATTGCCGACGAAGCTTACGAACGGGCCGCTGAGTTGCGAGACGCAATCCGTTCCTTGCGCATTTCAAAGAAATCACCGGGTCAATAGCGAGTCTGCCTCGTCGAAACGGCCGGCTTCGGAGATCCGGCCCTACCTCCCTGCCTCGCAATCATTCGGTGGTTTTGCTTTTCAAGGATTCTATAGGCTTCGGCTCCGACGCAATCACCCGGGCGGCGATTGGGCATTCTATGAAAATTCCTATCTTCAGCTTAATTTTATTTGCTTCTCTCGGCGGATTGGGTCTCACCACCGAAATCAAACCTCAAACGCCTCCAACGTGGCCCGAATTGCAGAGGAAGGCTGCAAGATTTGGAACCGTATTAACGCTTCCCAAATTTGAAAATTCGCCTCAGGAGATCGCGAAATCGACGGATGCCGCGATCGCGAAAGCGAACGCAGCGTTGGACGCGATTGGCGGATTGGATCCGAAGAAGATAACCTTTCGCAATACGGTTCGAGCCCTGGACGACCTTCAGGCTGACATCTTGCAGGTGACTAACCGGATTGCGTTGCTGAGTCAGGTGCATCCGGTCGCGCCGGTTCGCGATGCCGCGATAAACGCAACACAAGAATTCACCGACTGGGAAGTATCGGTCGATTATCGAAAGGATGTATACAAGGCCGTGAAATTGTTCGCCGCTACAAACCCAAAATTGCAGGGTGAAGACAAGCGGCTTTTCGAGGACCAGATGCGATCCTACAAAAGGGCTGGTCTGGACTTGCCGGAGGACAAGCAAAAAGAGGTAGAAAATTTGCGAAAAGAATTGGGCAAGACTGAAACTCTGTTTCAGGTCAACCTGAACAATGCTGCCGCGCCGGTGAAGCTCGGTCGCGCGGAGCTCGAGGGTGTGCCGGACAGCTTATTAGGCAAGTTTCGGACTGGGGAGGATGAATACTCGGTCGATGCAAACGTAACTTTTCAATTTCTCCTGGTGATGGAGAACGCGGCGAATGAAGAGACGCGTAAGAAGGTATACCTCGCGCGTGACAATCGGGCCCGGGAGAAGAATCTTGCGGCCCTGAAGAAGATGATCCAACTGCGCGGTGATATCGCGCGCATATTAGGTTACGACTCCTGGGCGGATTACCAGACCGAAAACCGAATGGCAAGGAATGGAGCGACAGCGCTGGCCTTTCTGGAGAAATTAAAGACCGGCCTGGAGCCGAAGTTCCGAGCGGAACTCGATGAATTCAAGCAGATAAAGGCGGCGAGCAAGGGAAGCACTACTCCCGAGGTAAATATTTGGGATTGGTGGTATTGCGCAGAAAAACTCAGGCAGGAGAAATACCAGGTTGATGCCGAGGCTCTACGTATTTATTTTCCCTATGAAAAAGTGCTGCAGGGCATGTTTAATGTCTACGAGCGCATCTTTAGCATTCAGATCCAGGAAGTTAGTCCTCCATCAAAATACTCGCAGGACCTGAGGTTATATGCGGTCATCGACAAAAATTCCGGGGCGCCTCTCGGGATGTTTTACATGGACATGTTTCCAAGGGTCGGGAAATACAATCATTTTGCCAATTTTTCGATTATCGATGGCAAACGTCTCGAAGGTGGAAGGTATCAACGGCCTACAACCAGCCTAATTTGTAATTTTCCTCCGCCGACGAAGGATGGCCCGTCGCTCATGACGCATGACGACGTCACGACAATTTTCCATGAATTTGGGCATGCGATGCATGCCATCCTTACGCAAGCGAAGTATGGGCGATTTGCCGGCACAAATGTTCCTCAAGACTTTGTCGAAGCGCCTTCGCAAATGCTTGAGTATTTCACCTGGGACAAAGCGGTATTAGACAGCTTCGCTGCCGACTACCGCG
Source organism: Chthoniobacterales bacterium (assembly GCA_035567275.1). Taxonomy (GTDB): domain Bacteria; phylum Verrucomicrobiota; class Verrucomicrobiia; order Chthoniobacterales; family JAFAMB01; genus DASZHC01. Next base: position 6,024 of record DATMQC010000164.1, read on the forward strand.
ACCCGAGTAAAAAGATCCCTCCGGAGATTTTGACTCAACTGAGGGCGGCGGATCTGGCAACCAAGGGTTGTTTTTACCGGAGACAGCTCTCTTTCGGAATTCTGGATCTTACCCTGCATTCCGGATTGACGGCGGATCAACTTAACGACCTGAATAGGTTTTGTAACAAGATATTAGGCGAGGTATTCTCACCGCCTGATCCGGGAACTGCAATGGTGGCGTCGTTTGGCCATCTTACAAATTATAGTGCGGGTTATTATGGATACGCATGGGCCGATGCGATCGCAGCGGATATGGCTTCGGTTTTTCAGCAGGCTCCAGACGGATTTCTCGACGTTAAGACTGGCCGCAAACTACGCGATGAGATTTATGCGCAAGGGAACTCTCGCGACGTGAGTGTCTCGATTGAAAGATTCCTTGGGAGAAAACAGTCGATTGAGCCCTTCCTTAAGCACGTGGGCATTCAATGAGTAGCGCGATGAGAACGGTGATTGGCTTGATCGCTGTGTTATTTGCGGGTGTCCTGGTTTGGATGTTTGCCAGAGGCACTGCGACAGATAGATCGTCATACAGCCTCACGTTGCGAGAGGCGAATCGGAATAAAATTCTGTTGCTGACAGTTGGATCCGAGCCGCGCACACTCGATCCTCAGGCGGCCCAAGGAGTGACGGAACATCACATAATCATGGCCATGATTGAGGGATTGGTGGCGCCCAGTATTAACGATCAGGCAAAAGTGGTTCCCGGAATGGCGGACCGTTGGGAACACAATGACGATTATTCGGTCTGGACGTTTCATATTGGGGAGGATCGAAAATGGTCGAATGGTGACCCCGTAACGGCGCACGATTTTGTTTTCTCCTATAAACGGATGCTGACTGCATCGTTCGGGGCACAGTACGCTGAAAACCTTTACATTTTAAAAGGGGCGGAGGAATACTACAGGGGGCAAACCCGTAACTTCGATGATGTCGGTGTCAAGGCGATCGACGACCATAATTTGCGTATCGAACTGGTAGGTCCGACTCCCTACCTGCTTTCGCTTGTGCAGCATGATTCGTGGCTGCCGATCAATCCAAAGACGATTTTAAAGTTCGGGAATATCGATACCCGTGATACGAAGTGGACCCATGCTGGGAACTATGTAGCCAACGGGCCCTTCCTAATGAAGACCTGGCAACCGAACGATGTGATCGAGGTGGTTCGCAATCCGCTCTATTGGGACGCAGCGAACGTAAAACTGAACGGGATTAATTTCTATTCGATTGAGAATTCGAATACGGCGGGCAGGGCATTTCAGGCCGGACAGTTGCACAAAACCGATCAAGTCTCTTTGGATAAGGTCCCTTATTATCGGCGAGTGCATCCGGAGTTGATTCGAATCGATCCCTACGAGGGAGTCTATTTCTATCGCATCAACATTTCACGAAAAGCGCTGGATAATCCTAAGGTACGGCTGGCTTTAAACCTTGCGATTGACCGGGACGCAATCGTCAAAAATATTCTTCGGGAAGACCAGAAGCCGGCTACCGGATTCACGCCTCCAGGAATGGGGGACTACACGCCACTCAATAAGATTACCTATGACCCGGAGCGGGCGCGCCAGTTGTTAGCCGAGGCCGGTTATCCTAAGGGGAAGGGGTTTCCGAAGTTCACGATCCATTTCAACACGCTCGAATCGCATCGTGCAATCGCGGAAGCGATCCAGCAGATGTGGAAGGAGGAACTAGGTATCGACGTGACTCTCGAAAACCAGGAGTGGAAAGTTTATCTCGATACGCAGAACAGCATGAACTATGACATTTCGCGTTCTGCATGGATCGGTGATTTCATGGATCCGGTCACCTTTCTGAGCATGTGGACGGCCGGGAACGGGAACAACAACACTCACTGGGCTAACTCAAAATATGATGCATTAATCGAGCAAGCGGCACGAACTGGCGATCCAAAAACGCGCCTTGATATTTTGCATCGGGCTGAGGAGCTCTTTCTCAGCGAGTTGCCGGTCGTGCTCGTTTACTGGTACACGAACACATATCTGGTGCAACCTTCGGTGCAGAATTGGTATCCGCTTGTTTTGGGAAATCACAATTATAAATACATCAATCTCAAGGACGAGTTCGAGAGAGCGAAATGATAAAGGTCATTGCAGGTCGTTTGCTTCAATTGATCCCGGTACTCTGGATAATTTTGACGCTGACCTTTTTTATGACCAAGATTGTTCCCGGGGGACCGTTCAGCGCGGAACGCCAGGCCACTCCTGAGGTTATTGCTCAGCTTAATGCGTACTACGGTTTGGATAAACCGGTCTGGCAGCAGTACCTGGGATACCTTTCGAAGGTGGTTAGGTTTGATTTTGGCCCGTCCTATACCTATCAAAGCGAATCTGTAAATGAGGTCATCGGCCGAGCATTCCCTATATCTCTGCAAATTGGTACCCTGGCTTTTTGCATTGCGTTAGTCATCGGCGTAACGGCCGGTGTTATCGCGGCGGTCAACAAGAACAAATTGCTGGACTATCTGCCGATGTCGATTTCGATGCTCGGGATCTGTTTACCGACGTTTGTCCTTGGGCCAATTTTCGCCCTGGTATTTGGGCTGGTTTTGAAGTTGGCACCCGTCAGCGGTTGGTATGGCTTGAACTACGTGCCGTTGCATCCGGCGGTCATGCCCGCGGTAACGCTCGGCCTCTTCTATGCTGCCTATATCGCCCGTTTAACGCGAGGCGGCATGCTCGACATACTAAACCAGGATTTTATTCGGACTGCCCGCGCGAAGGGCGTGCCTGAGCATGAAATTATCTTGAGGCATGCGTTGCGCGGAGGGTTGCTGCCAGTAGTAGCCTTCCTCGGTCCCTGTTTTGCCGGCCTTATCAGCGGTTCTTTTGTTGTCGAGAAAGTATTTAATGTACCGGGTCTCGGCCAGGAATTCATCAAGTCCGTATTTAACCGGGATTACCCGCTGATACTTGGCACGGTGGTATTTTTTGGGGCGCTGATTGTCATCTTTAATCTTGTGTCAGACGTCGTGCAGTTGCTGCTCGATCCGCGATCGCGAAACTAGTGCATCGAGATGCGAGACAGTGCACCAGCCGCTCCGTTTGCCGACCCGGTTCCGGTCCAAGGTGAATCATTGGAACGCGGGTCTTCGCTCTGGCGGGATGCGTGGCTTCGACTGCAGAAAAACCGAATTGCGCTTTTTGGACTCTGGACTTTCATGCTGATTGCGATCTTGTGCCTGGGCGGGCCGTTTTTCACTGGCTATTCTTACGAGTCCACCGAAATCAGCTTGAAGGCGAGCGCGCCGCTGGAGCGCATCGTACTAAGAACAGAGTTCCGGAAAGTTGGGGAACCAAGGGAAAGTTATTTGGCGCTCTCGAGTCTGGAAGATGAATTTCTGGAGAGGAGCCCGGCGGAGCGCCGGGCGATCAAGGAGCGGGTTCAGAACGGCAACGAATTTCGCGAAGGAAACGCCGCCTATCGGCTCTCGAATCAGCGCCACGTTTTTGGAACGGACCCCCTCGGCCGGGATCTGCTCACGCGGGCATTGATTGGCGGACGGATCTCGCTGGCGGTTGGGTTTGCAGCAACACTGGTCTCCATCGCGATTGGAGTGGTATGGGGCGCGGCGGCCGGATTTGCCGGAGGCAAAGTGGATACCGTCATGATGCGGTTTGCGGACATCTTGTACGCTCTGCCTTTTACGGTCATTGTGATTTTGCTGATGGTCATGTTTGGGCGCAATTTCGTCCTATTGTTCGTGGCAATCGGTGCGGTCGAGTGGCTGAACATGTCGCGTATAGTGCGCGGCCAGATCATCGCGCTGAAAAACCAGGAGTTTATTGAGGCTGCGATATCGCTTGGTTTACCTGCGTCTCGAATCATGTTTCGGCACCTGATCCCTAATGTAATGGGGTCGATTATTATTTACACGACCCTGACCGTTCCCAATGTCATGCTGCTGGAGGCAGTGCTGAGCTTTCTGGGGCTGGGTGTCCAGCCGCCGCTCAGTTCCTGGGGTGTATTAATTGATGAGGGATCGCGGACGATGGAGACCTCACCCTGGTTGTTGTTTTTCCCCGCACTCTTCTTCACTCTGACGCTTTTCTCCCTGAACTTTTTGGGAGACGGTCTTCGCGATGCGCTCGATCCCAAATCAAGCAAAGATTAGCCGGCGTTTGCAAATACCTGTGGCTCTGTCACTTGTGCAATGAACTTGAAGTCAAATGTCCGGTACATCAACTTGGTAGGGCAGATCTCCGAGCTGCTCGCCGAGCATAGCGCCCTTGCTTTGCGAGGCTGCCTCGTTGGGACGGCCGGCTGGAGATCCGGCCCTAGCTTCCTGAACGTCTAACTCTTTGAAGGATTCTAGTGTATGGCGCTACTCGAAATAGAGGATCTCCGAACTTATTTTTACACTCGCGCCGGCATCGTACGCGCGGTCGACGGCGTGTCTCTTTCTTTGTCGCATGGCGAGACGATGGGGATCGTCGGTGAGTCTGGTTCGGGCAAATCCGTTACCTGCTACTCAATTCTCGGTCTGATCCCGCGACCTCCGGGAAAGATAGTTTCTGGAGTTGCTCGATTTGACGGAATTGACCTTCTGAGCTGCTCGGATCGCCAATTGCGCGCAATTCGAGGGAAGAGAATCTCGATGATCTTTCAAGATCCGATGACGTCCCTCAATCCGTACATGCGGATTTCGGATCAACTGGTCGAACCTCTTCTTGTTCACGAAGGGATGAGCAGGTCAGGGGCTTTAATCAGGGCTGTCGAGAGTTTGGAGGAACTCGGGATTCAGGATGCGTCCACTCGAATCAATCTTTATCCGCATCAATTTTCGGGAGGAATGAGGCAACGTATCATGATTGCGATGGCGCTCATCAGCCGGCCTGAAATACTCATCGCTGATGAACCGACATCGGCCCTTGACGTGACTGTGCAAGCCCAGATACTGGAATTGATCAAACAGCGTCAAAGGGAATTGGGAACGGCGGTGATTTTCATAACCCATGATCTGGGTGTTGTTGCTTCCTTTTGCGAGTATGTGGCAGTGATGTACGCGGGCCGGATTGTTGAATCGGCGCCAACGAATGAGTTGTTCGCCCGCCCGATGCATCCATACAGCGCGTCTCTTCAGCAATCTATCCCGGCGCTTCATCAGAAAGGACAGCCTCTCTATACGATTCCCGGTATGCCGCCGGATCTAACCCTCGATATTGAGGGGTGTCCCTTTGCCCCGCGATGCGGTCATGCGATGGCTATCTGCAGAGAGCAAAGAGTCGCTCTGAAAGAGATCACTTCTGGTCACGGAACGGCCTGTATCCGTTTTCAGCGGGGCGAACTGGCGAATACTCCCCTCGCGAGCACTGCTGCCGCTCTATGAGTTCATTTCTTGTCACCCACGATCTGAAAACTTATTTCCCGATTTATAGGGGCGCCATTTTTCGAAAGGAAATTGGGATCGTCAAGGCGGTGGACGGTATCAATCTGCAACTGCGCAAAGGTGAAATCCTGGGCTTGGTTGGAGAGTCGGGTTGCGGCAAGTCAACTCTTGCACGCACGATCATGCAGCTTGTCCCGAACACGGAAGGAACGGTTCTCCTCGAGGGACGAGATCTTTCAAGTCTTTCCAAAAACAGCGTGCGCGCCGAGCGGGTGAATTTTCAGATGATTTTTCAAGACCCTTACGCTTCGCTCAATCCTCGCATGACCGTCTTTGACACCCTTGGCGAAGCAATTCAGACAAGGCGCAAACTTCCGAAAAGAATGTTGCTGGAAAAGGTGGCTCTGTTGATGAATACAGTTGGGTTGCCTGCAAACCAGATGCGTCGCTATCCCCACGAATTTTCGGGGGGCCAACGTCAACGTATCGCGATTGCGCGGGCTCTTGCCCCTGAGCCCAAGTTGATCATTGCCGACGAACCGGTGTCTGCACTTGATGTATCGATTCGGTCTCAAATTCTCAATCTCATCGCGAATCTTCGCCACCGGATGGAATTGACGATGATTTTTATCTCACACGATATCTCGGTGGTTAAATATATCTCTGACCGGATCGCCGTGATGTACCTCGGGCGTCTGGTGGAAATTGGTCCCGCAGCTGACGTCGTTGAAAGACCATTGCATCCTTATACGAGGGCTCTCGTATCCGCTGTGCCCGTTCCCGATCCGGAGAGAGAGCGCAAACGGCAGCGGATCCTCTTGCAAGGGGATCCTCCTTCGCCGATGAACCCTCCGGCCGGCTGCCCTTTCCACCCTCGTTGTCAGTTTGCAATCGACGCTTGCAAGGTCTCCAGACCCGAACTTGAAGAAAAGGAACCTGGCCGGTTAGCGGCGTGCATCCGTGTCGGGGAGATCTAAA
>DATMQC010000165.1:0-18445 GCA_035567275.1 Chthoniobacterales bacterium
ATTTCCGCGAGTCGACATGGGCTTTTTCTCTTGTTGACTCTTGGGATAGTTTATTGGTTCACAACTAAGATGACGGCGTTGCTGTGATCTCTGCAGATTGGAGACAGTTTGTTAGGCGAGACCTAGAGATAACTCAACCACACCCAGCCGTGATGCCGGCTCTTAAACGCCATGTACGACTTGCAGGGGAGATAGAGAATAGTCATAAAGCGTGGCGGACCGCCTGGTAGCACTCGACAAACCCAGGCGCGAAATCTGACGGCCGCTCAGCTATCCAGCGATCGATCATTGGAAGAGAAAAAAAACCGCCCGTTTCAATTTCGTGTACGTTCAGTGACAACGGGGCGTTCGAGTTGGCGCGGAATATTTCTATGAATTCGTTGCCGGTCCTTTCCGAGGCAGGGACCGCCCCGATTTTAGAGAGGCTGCAATTCAATCCGACTTCCTCTCCGACTTCGCGGATAGCGCAATCCATATAGCCTTCATCGGCGTCCACATGGCCGGCAGCGCTGGAATCCCACCTGCGCGGAAAATTGTCCTTTCGATGTGATCGCTTCTGCAGGAACAATTCGCCCAAGCGGTTAAAGATAAAAACGTGAGCGGCACGATGGTAGAGGTTTTCCCGATGGATCGTCTTCCGGTCAAGCGGTCTGACCGCTTGATCGTTCTCATCCACCACCGTCAGGCGTTCATTAGGATTTGCACCGTAAACAACAGAGGGCCGCAGAGTATTGACGATTTTGATCCACTTCTCCAACGAGATATCCTCAGCCCGAACCGTCGGCGGAAGATTAACCGCGCTCAAGACCTCCGGTATCAAATTGGCATCAGCATAAAAATTGAGTGAATTGCGCACCTGTTTCCGCCGCTTGGAAAATCCGGCCCGCACTACTTCTGCAAACCGGACGAAATCCACTTCCTCCAGCTCGCCGGGCTCTCTGCGAGTCATCAACAGCACCGCTGAATCGACCCGCGGCTTGGGGAGAAAAACGGAAGGCGACAGAGTCTTGAGCTTCGCTATACGCCATCGGTGCTGAACGATAACGCTTAGGCTGCCGTACTCTTTCTTACCCCGTGAAGCACTGAGTCGGTCGGCCATTTCCTTTTGAACCGTAAGCACCATGCGATCGTACGGACAGGGTTCAGCGCAGAAATGAAACAAGAGCTGCGAGGATGCATAGTAAGGCAAATTTCCGACTACCTTTGCCGGCTGCCGAAGGAAGTCTCGGCGAGTGTCGTACTCGAGCGCATCCCCTTCGATCACATCTATCTTCGTGTCTGCGAACTTCTTACGAAGGTACCCGGCGAAAGCCTTATCCTTTTCAAGCAAAGTTGCCGACACCCCGCTGTGCAATATTTCTTCGGTCAAAGCACCAAGTCCTGAACCGATCTCGATAACCTGATCAACCGGCTTTAGATCCAGCTTTCCGACGATCCATGCAGCGATATTCTTGTCATGTAAGAAGTTCTGTCCAAATGACTTACGTGGAGATGCACCCAAATCCTGCAATGTTGACATGATTTCGGTGATGTTCATGCTCCGAATCTCAGGTCTTGCGAAGTTGCTGCCAGAATCCTCTCCGAAAGAAACCGATTTCCTAACAAGTTATTCACAGCGGATTCCGGAATTTCCCAACGATCACGTAGTTCCGGACTTGGACGATTTCGGCAGTTTGCGCCGATTGAAAAGCTTGCGCGCCTCGCTTATGGATACTCCCTCAACGAAGTAGGCGATGGCGGCCCGTCCAACCGCGTAGGTGCCGGCGGCAGCAACGCCGCCGGAAATTGCGTTGCCCCAACCCGGAATCATTTTGACCGCTGCACGCGCTCCCTCCCGGAAAATCATGCCGACTCCAATGTTCAAGCCCAAGGCGCCGAAAAACTCTGCCGCGGCCTTCAATCCAAGCTCTCGTCCGCTGATGTGCATCACTCCGGTGACCATCGCAAACTGGAGGGCGGTCAGGACCGGAAAGTCGGCCAACGGGATCGGTTGAACGCCCACTGCAGCACAGATGGTCGTCACCGAGTGAACAAGTCTTTGCGCGATCTCCAGTTGGGTCTTTTTCGCCCGGAAGATTCGGGCGGCCTCAACTTGCGCTTCTTCGGGCAGCTCCCGCGCTATAGTTTCCGCCAAAATATCAATGTTGCGCCTCTCATCCCGGTCGGAATCGATCGACCCGTCTACCCGGAATCTGACAAACGAACAAACGGCCAGGCTTTTCACAAAATGACTCGACAATTTCGGTGAACCGTTGAGCCACGCCTGCAGCTCCAAACGCCGGCTCTCCACTTCGGCCGCCGAAGCGGATGCCGGAAGATCAACTGCGCCAATCACACCCGCCTTGGACTGATGACTTTGTTCCGCCATCTCCACGAGGCGCGCTCCTTGTTCACATGGTAATGCCAGGTCGATCGGCTTGGCGCCATCGACTACAAAGATGAAGAGATCCGGCATTTGTTCTGTAATTGCGCCGGCCAGCGCGCTCCAGGTAAGACTTGTTTCATTCAGGCGTCGTGCATCCAGGACGCGGAAGCCGCCCTTCCCTCTTTGCTCGTAAGAGACCCAACCGGCGTTCGGTTGAGGATTGACCATGCGAAGATCGCTGTCGAGGAGCGCCGAAAACAGGGCTGAAGCGTCAGCGCCAGGATCCCCCAGCAAGACGAGTTGCGCGAGTCTCTGTGAAAGAAAAATCTGCTTGATCGGATTCAATTCTTTCATCAGAGCGTTCTGCAGCGGCCCGGGCAACCTTGAAATCAGACCCTCGAGTTTCTGGAAAATACCAAGCAGCGTTTGCTGGTTCATCTGGGATTTGGAGGTTGCAAATGAGCCGCGGATTGGCTCCACGGTCCACGCTTCCAGTACGATATTTACCGCGCCGATCTACGAACCAAGCGCCTTCAACAATTGGCCCATATGATCCGCCGGTTTGACCTTTCTCAAAATCGCCTTTATTCGCTGATCCAGGCCGATGACGTAGGTCGTGCGCTCGGTTCCCATATATTTTTTTCCGTACAGGCTCTTCTCAACCCAAACCTGGTACGCTTGCACGATCTCGTGCTTCGGATCGCTAAGCAGGGGAAATGGGAGCCCATGGTTTTTTATGAATGCCTCGTGGCTTTCCGCGTTGTCGACGCTCACGCCGAATAGCTCAGCTTTCGATTGAATTTCGCGCCAGGAATCGCGTATAGCGCACGCCTGAACGGTGCAACCGGGAGTGTCGTCTTTCGGATAGAAGTAGAGAACAAGAGTCGACCGCGCAAAATCAGCAAGCTTCACTTCTTGACCGCGCCCATAGATGCCACCGACGGCTGTCGCCCTGAACTCAGGAGCGGGATCACCAACTTCAAGTCTAGTAGTCATATCCTTGTTTCCAAAGCTGTCACGGCTGATGGCCCTTCGCAATCCACTTAACAATCCCTTCTCCGGCGATCGTCGCGGTAACAAAGCAGCCCTGAAGAAGATAGCCGCCAGTCGGCGCTTCCCAATCGATCATTTCGCCGGCACAAAATACTCCAGGCAGCCGGCGCAACATCAAGTCTTCGTCCAGTTCCTCCCAGGGGACACCGCCAGCGCTGGAGATCGCTTCCTCGATTGGTCTCGGCCTTTCCAACTGGACATGAGAAGCCTTTGTTGCGCTCATCCAATCGTTGAGGGTCTTTGGGTTGGCAACCTCTTCGATCAGCGCGGCAGCTGCCGCGCTCAGCCGCCAGAACCGCATCGCCCCTTCCTTTAGACCCGTCTGAACACGCTTTTGCCAGCGCCGCTCCAAATCATCACGCGATAACTCGGGCTTGAAATCGATCGTGATCTGAGGCGAATGCCGCAATTCCCGGGTCAATTGATAGATCGCTCCGCCTTCGAGCCCGTACTCAGTCACCATCAATTCGCCAGCGACGATCTTTCCGCAGCAAGAGACTTCAAGATTCTTAAGGGGCTTGCCCTCCGCCGATTGGAGAAACTGCTCCGACCACTGGCACTCCCAGCCGACGTTGGAAGCCACAAATTCTTTGACGTGAATGCCTAGCCGGTGAAACTCTTCGACCCAGAGGGCATCGGATCCCGTCTGGGGCCAGGAAGCTCCACCCAGTGCAAATAACACACTGTCCGCCGTGAAAAGCTGATATTGCGTTCCCCTTTGAAACACCAGGTCATATGGTCCGCTGCCAAGCATTTGATGAAAACGGCGGCCAATCTGCAAATCACATCCCAATGCATCGAGACGTTCCAGCCAAAGTTCCAGAACCATTGGGGTGCGAATATTGCGAGGAAACACCCGTCCGCTGGTTCCAAGGAATGTCTCGACGCCTAACTGCCCAAACCATTCTCGCAAGTCGCCAGGGGAAAACCGCTCCAGCAGAACAGCCCATCGCTCGGGCAAGTCGTAGCGTGACGCAAACTTATCGAGCGATTCAGAATGGGTGATATTCAGCCCGCCTCTCCCGGCCACGAGGAATTTTCGCCCGGGCGATGCTTTTTGCTCGAAAATAGTGGTGTGAATACCGTGCCGAGCTATAATTTCCGCGGCCCGAAGCCCGGCCGGCCCACCCCCGACGACAGCGACAGACGGCCCGTTCAACGGCTGAGTTCTAACATTCGAAGGATTGGTAACTCGGCCCGCTTACGCAGCGATTCCGGCATTTCAATTTCCGGCGACAGATGCTCAAGAGCGTCTCTCAGCTTTTCAAGCGTATTTTTCTTCATGAATCGACAGTCAGCACAAGAGCAGGTCTCCGTAGGTCCGGGAATGAACGTCTTGCCAGGAATTTCCTTTCTCAAGCGATGCAGCATACCCGATTCCGTGACAATGATAAAAGCATCCGCATCCGTGTCTCGGCAGTAGCTCACCATTTTTTCCGTCGAGCAGACTTCATCCGCGAGCATTCGCACCGCAAACGTACATTCCGGGTGCGCTACGACCGGCGCCGCCGGGTAGCTCGCCCGAATCGCGTTGATACTGTTTTGCGTGAATTCAACGTGAACATAACAGGTGCCGCGCCAAAGATCCATTTTCCTCCCCGTCTTCTCGGTCACCCACGCTCCCAGATTTTGATCCGGCACAAACAGAATATTGCGATCCGGCGGAGCGCTTTCCACAACCTTTACCGCGTTACCGCTGGTACAAATAATGTCTGACAAGGCTTTCACACCCGCGCTGCAATTAATATAGGCGATGACGTAATAGTTTTTGTCAGCCTGGTCCCTCAGAAACTTCTCCAGACTTTCCGCAGGACACGACTCCGAAAGAGAGCAACCCGCCTCCAGGTCCGGCAAAATCACCGTTTTCGTCGGGTTCACTATCTTCGCCGTTTCGGCCATGAAGTGCACACCACAGAACACAATCACGTCTGCGTCAGCCTCCCTGGCCTTAAAACTGAGTCCAAGCGAATCGCCTACGTAATCGGCAACATCCTGAATCTCGGGAACTTGGTAATTGTGAGCGAGAATGATCGCGTTGCGCTGCCGCTTTAACCGCAGGACTTCGGCAGTTAGATCATATCCTTCTTTGAGAGCAACCATCTTCTCAAAATTATGGGTCCTCATCCTGCGCGGTGCAACATGGATTTAGAGCAAGGGGTCCAGGAGCCAGTGATGCGAAAAATTCCGAGGGCTCGGAAGTATAAACAAACTCGGGTTTGCTCCAAAGAGAGTGAGATGATGCCCATCAAAAGGGGATAATATCGACAATCGAATTCGCTGGGATGGTCTGATCTGGCTCAAGACGGCAAAGCGCATTCGAACGGGATAATCCAAAGAGCGCGTGTGATTCTTGTCTGCCGAAAGGTCTGAAAACACCCTGAGAGTACGTCCCACGTAAATAATGCGGGCGATCCCCAGCATTGATGAGGTCTTGCCCAAGGCGCGCCGGGAACCGAGGCAACTCCAGCGACACCCGTCCGCCCAACTTCCACAGTGCTGGTCTGACGAAGAGCAGGAACGTGACAAAGGCTGAAACTGGATTCCCAGGTAATCCGAATACCAGGCTGCGACCCCACTGACCAAACATAAACGGTTTTCCAGGCTTTACTGCGACTCTCCACAGACGCAATTCCGCGCCGAGCTTCTGCAAGGTCGGCTTTACCAGATCTTTATCCCCAACGGAAACGCCCCCTGCGACGATGATTGCATCGCTGCCTCGCGCGCGTTCCAAGGCAAGCAGATGTGCTTCTTCCGTATCGGGCACGATGTCGAAAACTTCTGCCTCAGCGCCGGAATTCGCGACCAGGTCAGCAACGAGAACCCGGTTTGTCTCATAAATTTCGCCAGGTCGGATGAGCTCTCCCTGCGACCGAAGCTCGCTCCCCGTCGCTATAATTTTGACTTTCGGACGTTGGAAAACACTCAAATCATTCAGACCTTGAGACGCGATTGCGGCCAGCTTTGGGCCAGTGGCGACCTCCCCTCTCGAGATCACCATTTGGCCTTCGCTCAAGTCCCCTCCTCGAACCCGAATAAAGTCACCGCGGCCAACGCTCTCTTTCAAAACAATCGATTCGCCGAAGCGATCAACATCCTCCTGCATAATGACGCAATCCGCTCCTGCGGGAATCGGTGCGCCGGTAAAAATTCGAATCGCGCACCCTGGGTCAACCATCAGCCCGCCATCCGGCCCGGCTGCCTGTTCTCCGGTGATCCTAAGGCGCGCACCGCGCGTCGCATCTTCACCACGAAGTGCATAACCATCCACGGTCGAATTATCGAAACGAGGCAAAGGGATTGTAGCGCGGATATCTTCAGCGATAACTCGGCTGGAGCATTCCGAGAGTAAGACTTTGACGATGGCAAGTGGCCGGATGCTTCTCAGAACGCGGTCTAACGTCTCTTGTTCGCCAAGGAGCACGAGCAACCAAAACGCAATCTGGCCAAAGAAGCAAGGGCAGGGTTAGCAGAGGGTAGATCGTAGAAGACAGAAATCAGAAAGCAGAAGGCAGAACCCCGAACCCCGAACCCCGAACCTCAAACCCCGAACCGTGCTTCTACCGCACTCGCAGCTGAAAAGATTGCTTGATCCGCAGATCCCGTGAAGAGGCTCCGATCACGATCTCGTACCCACCGGGGTCGGTCCTCCATTCGTTCCTGGCCGGGTCAAAGTAAGCGAATGATCTCTGGTCAAGGTTGATCTTCACCCGTTTCGATTCGCCGGGAACAAGGTAAACCTTCTCGAATCCCTTCAGCTCTCTCGGGGGGCGATCAATGGCGGGATGCTCAGGCTCCACATAAAGTTCAGCGACCTCGGCCCCCGACCTCTTTCCGACGTTGTGCAGATCGAATGAGACAGCTACTTCGCCATCGGATGCATCCTGATCGATCTGCAAATTCGTATATTCAAATTCCGTATAGGAAAGGCCAAAGCCGAACGGAAACAAAGGCACAATTCCAAAATGATCGTAGCCCCTGTAGCCCACGTAAATCCCCTCCCCATATCGCACGCTGACGCCTCCATCGGCAGAAGGATAGAAACCATAAGCCGGATTGTCTTCCTTCCGAGCCTCGAATGTCACGGGAAGCTTTGCGGATGGATTGATATCGCCAAACAAAATATCAGCCAGCGCATTTCCGCCTTCCTGACCGGGGTACCATGCGTGTAATAGAACCGGTACTTTCTCCAGCCATCGATGCATGTCGATATTCCCACCCGAGTTCAGGATAACGATTGTATTGGGATTTTTCTCGGCCACTCTTCGCACCAGATCATCCTGTGCATCCGGCAATCCGAAAGTTCGATCCGATCCCTCCCCCTCGTTCCCATTGTCAAATCCAACGCAAACAACCGCAGCGTCATACTCCTTGACTATTTCCGGTACTTCCAGCGAAGCCCAGCCGAACTGGGCCACTGCGCCACCCCCGCCGCTATTCTTATACTCGATTCGAAGCTTGTAGGTTTTGCCGGCCTCCAGAACACGCGTCGTCACATCGGGACGCGCGGCGTGATCCGTCCAATCGTTGATAATTAATTCGTCATCCAAAAAAACTCGGATTCCGGAATCTGCGCGTCCGCGAAAGACGTGTACGGAAGAACTGGTGGGACGAATCAAACCGGTCCATCGCACCGTGAATTGAACAGGCAACCTGCTTCGAGTAGCCTCCTCGGCTGCCCAATCAAAATTGATTCGCTGATCGACCCGCTTCAGGATCGGGCGCCCGGAGAGCGACAGGTTGCCGAAGTATTCCCCCTCCAGGCCGCTTTCTTTCTTCCCGGATGCAACTTCGTGTTCAAACTGCGACGTCCCAAAATTTCCAACGCCGACACCAAAATAATCGACGCCGATGTCCGACCCCTTCCTGTTCTTTAGCCCGTCAAGAACGCTGACGGAATAGAATGGCGCTACATACGAACTTCCCCAGCCCGAAGGAACACCTGGATGGGCATCCGGCCCAAGCACAGCGATTTTTTTTGTTTTAACACGATCCAGAGGCAGCATTTTTTTCTCGTTCTTCAGCAATACGATACCTTCCTGTGCGACTTCCAGGGCCGCTCTGGCGCTTTCCGGGTTATTTTCCGGAATCGAATCATCCCGTTGAGAACGTCGTCGAAGAAATCCGGTCCTCACAATCATTCTCAAGATGCGGCGGACCTTATCGTCGATCACTTCCTCACTAAGATCGCCTCGTTCGATCGCCGGAAGAAGATTTCCGGAATTCATCCAGTAGCCGGCCGGCATCTCCAAATCGAGGCCATGCAGAGCCGGACCTAAAGCGCTATGCGTCGCTCCCCAGTCGGACATCAACACCCCATCGAACCGCCATTCCTGTTTGAGAATTCGATTGTTTAAGTATTCGCTTTCCGTGCAATGCGAGCCGTTGAGTTTATTGTATGCGTCCATGACCGCTCCTACCTTCGCCGTGCGCACCGCCGCTTCGAACGCCGGCAAGTAAATCTCGCGCAACGCACGCTCGCTGACGATCACATCAATACTCCCCCGATTATACTCCTGATTATTAGCCGCGAAGTGCTTGGCCGTAGCAACAACTCCCTCTCCTTGGACACCACGGATGAACGGAACTACCATCTGTGCCGCCAGAAAAGGATCTTCACCGGAAAGATATTCAAAATTTCTGCCGCACAATGGAATGCGGTTGATGTTCATGCCGGGAGCAAGCAATACCTGGATGCCGCGCGCTCGGCAGTCTCGTCCCATCGCTGCCCCTTCTTTTTCGGCTAACACTCGATTCCAGGTTGCCGCCAGCGCTATGCCGGCCGGGTAACGTGTACTGGGCTTGTCCTGGCGCACACCCAACGGTCCGTCCGACATACGGATCTCCGGAAGATCAAACCTCGGAATGGACCGAATCGACATCGCGTTGATTCCACCGATGTAATCAAGCTTCTCGGCAAGCGTCATTTGTTTCAGAATTCTTTCGACCGCTTCTTCACTCGAATCAGCGGCAAGGGTTCCCGTTGCACAGAGGAGCCCGACCATGATAATGGTTGAAAACCCCGGGGTCCGCCCACTCGTAGGGTATCTACGATTTTTGTGATCCCTTTTTGCATTACCGGAAGAAAATAGAATTGCTATAAGCTCGTTGCGACGCATTGCGGGAAAAAAACAGCTTTACAATGGATGCTCTTCCGGTTGTTGTCGTGCGGATGAAAGTATGGTCATGGTATCTCGTTATCCTGGCTGTGTTCGCGGCACTCACCCTTAGCTCATGCGCCTTGAACCAGGAAGGTGTTGCCCCGAATCCCGCCGAAATGCCCGACCACTAGGCCTCGGCATTTTGAGAAATTTCTTCAATGCTTAACGCCTTTGGGGCCGCCCGGAGACAGGTGTGGCATTGTTGCGGCGAAAACGGTTTGTCTCGGCACGGTCCACAATAAGCAGGTCTACTTCGCCTTCGATCGCGAGTCGGTCTGCTTGATCTGATCCATCGACAATATTTTTATCTCCGGCTTTCCCCCATACATCTCCACCGTGCCGGTAATGCCGATGATCTGTCCCTGAAGCTTAACTGTCCAGGGTCCGCCCGAAAAGGTCCAGCCGGCAGGTATATATCCGGTAAAGGTTTGTTTTGGGTAACCCGCTCCAAAAAACACGTAGGCATCTCCGTGCTTTCCGATATAGACGGACACAACCTGGCCACGCACCTCGACGTTTTTACCCACGAACTTCCCAGCGTCCGCATCCTTCACAACCCCCACACTTTCCGCCTGCAAAACTGAAGCCAGGCAGGCTAGAGCGGTAGCAAGGATCCAGATCCGAGTGTACATGCCCAACTAATAGAGACCAAAAATGGATATTCAACGATTTGTTTGCCACCAGACAACTGGGGAGAATTTCGACTTTTTGAGAAAACACATCGTTCGGGCCTGCGCGTGAAGCGAAGATCTTCAATGTTGGATTCTCGTCATGAACCTTTATCGCACGTTCGAGTAGAGGTTTCGACAGCCTCGATTCCACTTCCAGATACATCGATGCTAAGCTAATAGGGAGAAAGGTCATTTCAGCTCCTTATGGCCAGGTCGATCCCCAGTGCCTCTCCAGCAAAGAAGTCAGTGATTCCCACGCCGCGGAATTTGCCCGAAGAGTGCTCGCTCCTCCGGATATTCCTCGGTGAAGGTGATGAGTATCAGCGTCGGCCGCTGTACAGAGCAATCGTTCTGAAAGCGCGGGAGTTTCAGCTCGCAGGCGCCACAGTACTGCGTGGGCCAATGGGTTTTGGCCGCTCCAGTCATCTTCACAACGCTAATATCGTGCGGCTTTCATTCGACCTGCCGATCATTGTGGAGATTGTGGAGGAAACCTCGAAAATCGAAGCCTTCTTGCCGGAACTGGAGAAGATGATGCAAGGCGGGCTCATTACCATGGAAAGGGCTCAGGTTTTCCGTTATCGGCGTTAATCGGCGTCTCGGTCGTCTCGCACTTCGGCAATCATCCGTTACGCTGGCGGGTTGAGGATTCTCCCTTGTAGAAAATTGCTTGTACTTTTTCCAAAGTGATTAGCCTGGAACGAACAATATTTTCCGCCGCTGCCAGAAATTCCTGAATTTTCTGCTCGGTGTCCACGATCTCAACTACGATCGAAGCGCCCGTTGAAAGATGGAAAATGTTGCTGGCATGCAACTCGCTCGACCGCCCGAAACCCAGCGGTCCCCGCAGCACGGTCGCGCCGGCAAGGTTCATTTCCCTGGCTTTGAGCACAATCTTCTTGAACAATGGCTCTCCGGCGTGTTCGTCTGCTTCTTCAACAAATATCCTCAATAAAACCGCGTCTCGAGGTAGTTCCATAGGCTCCGAGGAATTAACCGTTTAGCCATTGCGTAAATTGCCAGCCTATCGCAAGACAAACGAAGCAAAATCCGGTTGAAAAGATAATGTTCGCCAAGGCTGACAACCATCTGCCTTCAGCAATCAAGTTATAGGTTTGCAGGCTGAAAGACGAAAACGTTGTCAATCCTCCGCATATGCCGACAACCAGAAACTGTTGCAGCATTGCGGCAGTAGCACTGTTTGAAACATGCCCAACGACACCCGAAAACACGCCGATGAGCGCGGATCCGACCAGGTTTACAACCAGTGTACCAAATGGAAACGTTTCGCCCAATCGTTGAGCAACAAAACCCGACCAGGAAAACCTCCACATGCTGCCAATTGCCCCTCCCACTAATACCAGAACTATAGCTAACATTCTTAATATCGACTTGCGAGGCCGCGCTCAGACCGGCGAGATTTCAAGGGTTCCAGCTGCGGAGCAAGTGTGTGACTCTACGCAATGCATGCGGAAAAGGCGCCGCAACTATGGCTCCCAGCCAAACACTGAGAAGGCATAAAATGTGTGACAGTCCGATATTTAGCCAAAGATCCAGGTAATCCCCATTCCGGGCAGCATTAAATGAGAGAAGACTAAAAGAGCTGAATGTAGTGTAGCCGCCGCAAACACCAACGAGCAGGAATACCCGGCTGCGCGGACCCAGATAAATGTCTCCGGATGGATCTGAAACGAAATTCAGGAAGGAAATGAGGAAGCAACCGGTGGTGTTGATCACGAGCAGCGAAAGGGGTGTCCACAGCCCCATCGGAGCCATAAACTGTGTTATACCATACCGGATAAGGCTGCCAATCCCTCCACCAATCGCAACCAAAGCGTATCTTCTCATGAAAGAGATTTGATTTAATGAAGTTTTAGAAAATCCCTCAGGAACCTAATTCCCAAATGCCTTACATTTTCGCCTTCGCTAATGCGCTGTGGCAGGGCTTCCCGAAACGGGGACGGCGCTTTCTCGATGCTTTTGGCAAACCTAGCAAACTGTTCGACTGAACTCATTTCTCTCCACCTCCACAAATTTTAATGTTTGGGTAGGAGTCATCAGTCGTTCGAAAAGACAGTTTTTCCCGCCACGCAGGAGAAGGCAAACTCCATTGCCAGCTTCATCGTAAGCGAGCTTTACTTTTTGGCAAAGAAATTCGGCCTGCGGGGTCACGGCAGTTCTCCGAGCCGCCCGGCGTACAAACGGCCGCCTCGGAGATCCGGCCCTGCCGATCTGGCCCGCCGGATAAAAGATCAGGGGCCGATCCGGTTGGGCGCAGCCTCGTGTTTGAATCGAATAACGCGTGCACGCTCCAGTGTCACAAGACCGCCCCTCATCATCGGCTCAAGGTAAGGAAGAAATGCGTTAACCTTTTCCAACGTATCAACGATCTCAATTATCATTGGTAGGTCCATGGAGAGCCGCAGAATCTTTTCGGTATGCATATGGCTGGATTTGCCGAAGCCCAGAAAACCCCGGAGAACTGTAGCGCCCGCTAAATGTATTTCCCTCGCCTTCAAAACGATCGCCTCGTAAAGTGGTAACCTCTTGTAGCGATCGTCCTCGCCGATAAAAATACGTAACAAGACGGTTTCTTCCGGAGGCCTTGGCGGATCCGGCGGCGGAACATCACGGCGCATCTGCATATGCGAGCGAATCGGACTGGACTCCGGCATGTTCTGCTCCAACGCCAACATCATACGCAGGGGTTGCCGACTCGGCAAACGGACGACTTTCCACCGCATAGGAAAAGATTCGCTGGAGGGCGTGCGCTCCGTCGGCGCCGTGCTGAACGGTGCAGCCTTCGTAGATTGCGGCTGCGAGGGACCGCAGCCCTCCAGGTCTGCACCGAAACGGATGGGCCATTGCTGGCCGATTCCCTGGAGGGCGCCCGCTCCGTCGGCGCCGTGAAACGGTGTTGATGTCGGCGAACCGCGGCTGCGAGGGACCGCAATGACTTTCCTTGTCAACCAGTGCGGCTTGGTCTATCAAAACACCTCCCGGTTTCAAGGACGATGAACGCACATTTCACATTCAACCGCTATCTGCCGTTGGCGCTAGCCGTCGTCACGGCGTGCGCCCTCGGGAGCTGCGCGACGTATTCCAAGGTAAGCGAAAGACGTCCCCATTTTATCCCGTTCGCCAGCGGCGGCGGCCCGCTGGCGAATGCGGAAGCGCAAATCGTCAAAGCAACGCGAATCGTTCGGCGCAACCCACTCGTAGCACTTGGTGAATACATGAGCGCAGCAGAGGCCGCCTCGCGCCAACTCGACCGCAGTCCCAACGACCAGGCTGCGCGGAACGCATACAACTTCGGCGTTGGGCGCATCATCGCCACAATCCGCGACGCAAAGCTCGATCCGTGGACACAGCCGTTGCGAGTGCCGGCGAGCGGCGGCGAATTCATACTTACGCACAAGCCCGACCCGCGCCCACAGTGGAATCCAGCGCTCTACGATTTCACGCCGGCGGATCAGTTTGACGTCCATGGGACTTACGTCACCGAACGCACCACGCGCGACGGAATCGGCGCACCGGTCGTTGCGGTTGGACGCGAGGTGAACAAAAACGCACGCGCGAACTGCTCTATGGAGCGCGTTTACTACGGCGTCACCGCAATCGCGCGCTTTGAGGGCCGCCGATGCGTGCTTTCCTTCGAAGATCCCCTCGCGGTGGAAGCCGTCCGCATTGATGGGCAGATCTATCCGCTCGCCGCAGATTTCACGGTGCCGCTCGCCGTGTTGCTCGCGAGCACCGACCCGAAGAAATTCGAACTCTCGCGCTTGCTTAACCCCGCCAAATACGCGGAGACGGCTCGTATCTCGCGGCTCCAACCCTACGACCCGAACAAAACTGTTGTACTGGTGATCCATGGGCTCATGGATACGCCCGCGACCTGGACACCGATGCTCAACCGCCTCCGTGGTTACGAGGAGATTAGGCGCAACTATCAGTTCTGGTTCTATAGCTATCCCAGTGGTTACCCTTATCCCTATTCCGCTGCGATTCTGCGCCATGAACTGGACGCTATCGAGAAGCGCTTCCCGCTGCGCAAACCGATGGTCGTGATCGGCCACAGCATGGGTGGCTGCATCAGCCGGTTGCTCATCACCGACGCCGGCGACAAGCTCTGGACGGGGCTTTTAAAGAAACCCCCAGAGCAGGTGCCTCTTTCTCCTGAAAGCAGGAAACTCTTCACCGACGCACTCATCTTCCAGCACCGCCCGGAAATCGGGCGCGTGATCTTCATTTCCGCGCCATTGCGCGGCAGCGAACTCGCAAGCAATTGGCTCGGCCGGATCGGATCGAGCTTAGTAAGATCACCGGTCACGCTCCTCAAAGCTGGCAGGGACTTACTTCAGATTACCACCTATCGGTCGGGCGAGCTGAAACTCAAGCGCATACCCAACAGCGTGGATACCCTCGCGCCGACAAACCGCTTCGTGATAGCGATCAACACGATCCCGATCACGCCCGGCATCCCTTATCACACGATCATGGGCGACCGGGGCAGAGGCAACGCTCCGAATTCCTCCGATGGTGTCGTACCGTACTGGAGTTCGCACATGGAGGGCGCTAAGTCCGAGCTTATCGTTCCCTCGGGTCACGCCGCACACCAGAACCCCAAGGCCATTGAGGAAGTCCGCCGCGTTCTCATGCTCAATGTGGGCCGTAGCGAACCGCGGCAAAATTCAAGACTCACCAACTCTACATCATAACCCAGCGAGGGGCACGGGCCTGGATCTGGAGGGGAGTTGCTTGCAACTCCCGCGGAATCGACAAAGCTGACTAAATTGTCTTTTACCACACATCCGGGCGTTGCGAGCAACGCCTCTCCAGCGGCTTAGTCGCTTCCACCACCAGTTCCTGGAATGTTTAGTTTACCGCATGCCTAAAGAACGAATGTGCGCTTACGCTCTTGATCGGCAATTGACCACATTGACCCTGATTTGTTTTGTTGCCATTTGCGCCGGCTGCTCAACCACCGAGAAAGAAGCGCAACTCCCGCCGGTGGCACGCGCCGAACGCCAGTTGGCAAGAGCCGAGAAAATACGATCAGACCCTCCGCAGAAAGTGGCAGAGATTCTTTCGGCCGCCCGAACCGTCGCCGCAGAAATTTCCAAAAGCTCTGGAGACGTCAACGAGGAGGCGCCGGTTAGGATTTACAATCGGGCGACGGCGGATTTAGGGGGCGAACTGCCTAAACTAGTGCAAAATCGCGGCCCTCTTGAGTCGTTGACCATTCAAAATCGTCACACCGGTGAAACCTATCAGCTTCGACTGGGGTCGAGGGAGCGCGGAGAATATTCTTCGACATATTTTCAGCGTCTTTTAGATGCCCGTAAACTGCAGGTTAGGAGGGGGGAAGAAGCTGTTGTGATTCCGGGGCTGGGAGGAACCCTGGTCGGTGTGCATCGTAGCGTTCCCCCTGGCTCGCCGCCGCCGAGGTTCGAACCTGCCAGCGGCTACCGGGTTCCGGTGACTTCGATAGTCGACTTTGGTCGTCCCGCTGCTACGGCACCGGTCGAGGCCTGCCTCCGCCTGATTAACCCTTGGCAGCGCGATACGGTCGAAATTGGCGGAAAACGTTATTCTGTGGCAGCGAATTTTTCGGCGCCTTTGTTGTCTTTCGGCCGTTTAAACGAGCTATGGCTCGGATTCATCAATATGATCCGGGGCGAAAACATGCGGACTACTTCGGGTCTCCTGCTAACGGCGCCGTATGATCCCGATCGGACGCCCGTTATTTTTGTTCACGGGCTTCTTTCATCACCATTCATCTGGCGAAGAACCGTTCTCGCTCTCTTGAAGGACCCGGAAATTCGGCGGCGCTACCAGTTCTGGGCATTTTCCTACTCAACCGGCAACCCAATCTCCTTTTCCGCCCTGAGGCTTCGAGAAGACCTCGCCTTCGCGCAAAGGCAGTTCGGCCCGCTGCACGACGTCATACTCATAGGTCACAGCATGGGCGGCTTGCTCTCCAGAATGCAGGTTACTGATTCGGGCAGAACGATCTGGAATGAGGTTTTCGGCCCAAGAGCTCAGGTGCTCTACTCGCAAGTTCCGAACGATTCTCGCGTCAAGCAAGCTCTGATCTTTCACGCAAACCCGGTGATCAAGCGCGTTATCTTTGTTGCCACGCCGCACCGCGGAAGTGGCTTGGCTACGGGTGGAATCGGAGCGATTGCCATCCGGCTGATCAGACTTCCGTTTCATTTGCTGTCCGAGATCCCGGAAACGGTCGCTGATGCCCTCAAGCCTAAAGGCCAGCGCTCCGTTGTCCCAACCAGCATCCAGGGGCTTTCACCGAATTCGCCGCTTTTGCATGCGCTCGATCGGCTTCCCATCCAGGCAGTCCATCACTCAATCATTGGTGATCGCGGACGGGGTGACACTCCAAACAGCTCGGATGGAGTTGTGCCCTATTGGAGTTCGCATCTGGCTTCAGCTCGATCCGAAAAGATTGTGCCCACCGGTCACGAGGCCATGGATAACCCGAAGGCAGTCGAAGAAATTCGCCGAATCCTGCTACTGAATCTTGGCATCCCTGAAAATCGGCAGTCTAGAATCAGACATCCTGACCTGACCTGGAATTGATTAAGTCCAGATCCCGAAATTAGGGAATCGTCCTCGTCGTCGTGCTCGTCCTCGATTTTTTGGGCTTCTGCGCCGAGAAAAGAGCCGCAGCGACGAGCTTCATTGCGCCTTTTACCAGGGAGGGACGGGCTCTGTCTCGTCCGACTTTTTCGTCCGTTGTGCGCCGATGCAAAAGACAAAAGTCGGACGGCACGGAGGCCGTCCCTCCCAAAATTCCGGCGTTACCAATAGTTGTCTTGCTCTGGACAACACCGTGTGCGCACGACCGGGATAAACCTTGTGGACCAGCGAGGTTTCGACCCACTACCACCTCTGGTGCACCAAGGGCGCAATCTTTTCCTCGTAGATCCTCTTGAGAGTGTTCATCTGATCGGCTGTTAAGGGTGGCAAATCCGACGCGCGCGCGTTTTCAGCCGCTTGAACCTCATTGCGAGCCCCCGGAATAACACAGCTTACTTCCGGGTGTTGAAGAATCCATCGCATGGCAAAAGCGGCCATGCTGACGCCGGCCGGGAGATGCTGCCGAATCTCTTCGACCGCGTCAAACGCGGCCTCAAGATCTACTCCGGAAAAAGTCTCTCCCCGGTCGAACCGTTCCCCAAAGCGGTTATAGCTGCGATGATCGTTTGCCGCAAACCGCGTCTCTTTGTTGATCTTGCCACTTAACAACCCGCTGGCAAGCGGAAGGCGAACCAGGATCCCAACCTCTCTCTTCCTGGCGAGCGAAAAAAACAACTCTGCCGGTCGTTGTCTGAATATATTAAAGATAATCTGGACAGTCGCCACTCCGCGAAACTCCGTCGCCTTGATGGCTTCCTCGACTTTCTCAACACTGACACCATAGTGGAGAATTTTCCCGGCCTGTTTCAGTTGGTCCAGCGCGTCGAAGACCTCGGGACGGTAGTAGACCTCCGTGGGGGGACAGTGCAGTTGAACCAGGTCAAGCGCTTCGCGCTTAAGATTGATCAGACTGCGTTCGACAAATTCCGTGAGGTTCTTCTTGTTATACCCTTCGGCCGTGTGCGGTTGAAGACGGCGCCCGGCCTTGGTCGCAACACGAATTTTCTCGCTTCGTGCACCCAAAACCTGCGCAATGATACGTTCGCTTCGCCCATCGCCGTACACATCGGCAGTGTCGAAAAAATTGACGCCGCTACCGATAGCGGTTTCCAAAACACGAATAGCGTCTGTTTCGGATACAGATCCCCATCCCTCCCCGAGCTGCCAGGTCCCGAGACTAACCTCAGAAACTTCAAAACCCGTTTTACCAAGTCTGCGATATTTCATAAGAGCTTATCATTACTGCGCCGAAGGCTAGGCGGTTCGCGTTTGCTGCGAACGGCTGGACCGGGCCATTCCAGGTCGCGATTAAGCTCCTGCAGAGAGGCCGATCCCACCAGAGCCATCGCCAGACGTAACTCCTCGATCAGAAGCGAAAGGCACTGAGCCACCCCATCGGCACCGGCCACCGCCAAAGCGTAGAGGTAGGGCCGACCGATCATGACCGCATTCGCGCCCCGGGCCAAGGCTTTCAGCACGTCCGTGCCCCGCCGGACGCCGCCGTCAACAAACAGTGGAACGCGACCGGCCACCTCCTGAGC
>DATMQC010000166.1:0-10281 GCA_035567275.1 Chthoniobacterales bacterium
GCAACCGCGTGGGAAATGGCGCGGATCCTTGAACACTCTTTTCAATATTACCGGCGCAGTCAGTTGCAGGAGATGAGCGTCGAAGGCAAGGTACGAGCGCTCTCGAAATTGCTTAGAGATAATCTGGGAATGGTGATGCAAGGAGTCGGTGTCGTTGTTCCCTTATTCGCAACATACGAAAAAAGAAGTTCGGAACCGGCAAAGCTCTTCTTTTATGACGCGATGGGAGCTCAATTTGAGGCGACAGATTTTGCATCCAGCGGTTCCGGTGCGTCCGCGGTTAGAAGCGTGCTTTATTACGAAAATAGTTGGGGCTCGCAGCGGTTGCGTGAGCGTTCGCGTCAAGAGGCAATTTTGCTGGCCTTGAAAGCGCTCGACACAGCGGCGGAAGCGGATACAGCGACGGGGGGCGTTGATCGGCACGGGAAGATTTTTCCGATCGTTAAGATCGTCGCTGAGACTGGTATCGAGACAGTCGCTGACGACAAGCTCTCCGATTTGTTCCAGACCCAAGTCGCATGATTGACGAGCCGTATCGTTGGGTCGAGGCGATCTCGAATCGCCGCGAATATATCGAGAATGAACTTGCGACAGGCAGTCCGACGGTTGGTCTGAGTTTCAATGATGGGATCCTGCTCCTGACTTTTGGTCGCGATCGGCGGAAGATTTTTGAGATTTACGATCGAATTGCAATTGGGGCAATCGGTCATCCGGGCGATATCGAACGGCTACGAATGATGGCGATCGAACTTGCTAGCACGGAAGGCTTTACGCGATCCGCTGCGGATGTCTCTCTGCGCCGAATGGCAACGTACGCTTTCAGTCCTGCGTTGAAACAGGCATTCGAACAGATCTATGGGCCACCATACCTTGCCAGAATATTGTTTGCGGAAGTTGGGTCGGCTCAAGACGAGGATCTTTTTGTCCGCCTCGACTATGATGGATCGATGCACGCGAACGCAATGAACGTAGGAAAACGTCGTGAAGGTTTTGGAGCGATTGCCGGAACTCGGCGGGGGCTTGAACAGGTCCAAAACTTTTTGCGGGGAGCGGACTTCTCCGATCTTCGAAGCGCTTTGCGAGCAGCTGTTCACGCGTGGGGTATTGGGCTTTATACCGCCGATCAGGATCATCCGGATGTTCCGGAGGATTCGGCGTTAAAAGAGTTTGTAAAATCCAAGCTGGAGCATTACACCCTTGAGGCGGCGCTTCTCGACCGGAGAGCCGCTGAATCGCGGGGGGCGTTTATGGAAGTACCCGAGCCGGATCTGGAAGCCGTCCTTTCCGATTTTAGTTAGTGTCCTTCTATGTTCAATCGCAGACGCAAGCTTCGGGAAGTCGCTAATCTCCTCCCTTGGCTCGGCCTCGGTCTGTTGATTACTTGCCTGGTTGATCTTTTCCTGAACAGGCAGATTGATTCCTTTGTTCAGTTACCCCAGCTTGAGCAACGAGAAGTTATCCCTGGGGTATTTGACACGGTCGTCATTGATCCTGGTCACGGGGGGCAGGATAGCGGTGCTTCCTCGCACAATCTCACCGAGAAAGTTGTCGCCCTGGACTTAGGAGTTCGACTCGCTGAAGAACTTCAGAAGTCTGGTTTTAAAACTCTGCTTACGCGGGATGCGGATGCTTACGTTTCGCTCGCTGATCGAGTCAGTTTTGCGAATAGCATTCAGAACGCAATCTTTGTGAGCATTCATTGCAACTTCACGTCGGACCCGACGGCGCGGGGAATTGAGATCTATCGCTGCTCTCAAAAAAACGGGTCAAAAAAAATTTTTGTAAAATTTGGCGACGTAGAGGAGCCGTTGGATCGAACGGAAGAACGTCTGGCTCAATGCATTGGCGATTCTGTGGTTCAAACGATTCATGCCGAAATGCGAGGGGCGAAAACCGCAAACTTTTTCGTGGTTCGAAACGTGACCTATCCCGCGGTGCTTGTTGAGTCCGGGTTTTTGACCAACGGCGATGAGGCCAGGCGCCTTGCCAGCGCGGCATACCGGCAGCAAATGGCGGAGTCGCTCGCAGCGGGCATTGAAGCGTACTTTTCGATAGTTTCGGACAAGGGTGATAAGCCAATGGATTCTTTGCGAACTTCTCGACCGATCAGCGTCATAACAGGAGTTTCACAATGAGGAACGTGTTTGTCTTCTTGCTCTCCGTCTGTATGACCGGATCACTTTTGGCCGACGAACAAACGAGAGCTATTCAAGAGCGGTTACGGGAGCAGGGATTTTACTACGGCGAAGTGGATGGCCATGGAGGCGAAGAAACCAGCGCGGCGATCCGCCGCTATCAGATTCGCCACGGTCTGCGCGTCACTGGTCAGGTGAACGATGAGACGCTTCGTTCGCTTGGAATGGCGGGTGACGGCGGCGCAGGGCGTGCGCCGGAATCTCAAAACGATCGGCAATACTACGATCGACAGCCGAACTACCAATATTACCGGAAGCAGCCGGTTCAGCCATATAGCGAACAGCAAGGCCGCGTCCCGAATGACTATGAGGATGTTCAGCCCCCCAACTATCGTGCGCCCGGAGTTGCCACAACCTACCCTGGCCTGTTCGCGGGAACAGTCTATGAGCGGGCTCCCGCTCAGCTTCAGGAGAATGTGCTATTTGCCGTTCAGGGGGAATTGCTAAGAAGAGGCTTTTACCGCGGCGGCGTTGATGGACAGCTCGGCCCTGCAACTACCGATGCGATTGTACGATTCCAGCAAGATGAAGGAATGCCGATCACCGGGCGACTCGACAGCGACACGTTGTATGAGCTCAGGGCTTTGCCTGGACAACGGAATGGGCCTCCTCCGGTAGAAGGATTCAGACGAT
The DNA here is from genome assembly GCA_035567275.1 of Chthoniobacterales bacterium. Taxonomy (GTDB): domain Bacteria; phylum Verrucomicrobiota; class Verrucomicrobiia; order Chthoniobacterales; family JAFAMB01; genus DASZHC01. Next base: position 2,829 of record DATMQC010000166.1, read on the forward strand.
CGTTCGGCGGTGAACGAATCTATCGCGGTATCCCGGTTCAGTGATCAAGGAACTTGGCATGATGCCGGTATAAGCCCCGGTAGAGGACGTGGTAGGTGCAGATCTCCGAGCTGCTCACCGGGAATAACGCCCTTGCCTAACGAGTCTGCCCGTTAGAACGGTCGGCTCGGAGATCCGCCCGTACCTTCCTGGCCCGCCGAGCACGACCGCCTCGGAGATGCGGCGTGACCGGTCTGGGCCCGCGGCACTGGTTCCGGAGAAGAGGAAATTACGGTAGGCCTCGTGCGAGACTGCTTGGATCTTAAGGTTTGATTTGGCGCTTGCACGGATTGTGCTGTTTATCTCGAATCGAGCCGACATGGAAGCGATCATTGAATCACTAGGGGAATGCCAGTTTCTGTCACCTCTCCGGCATCAACATGTCGGATCGGATAAATTTCGAACGGACGAACACCGCGTTATCTACGACGACTCAATGGAGGGGGTTCGCGACATGTTCGAACGCGGACTTAAACCGCTCAGTTTCGAGATGGCTGGGCCATACGAGAAGATCTATTTTGAGCCCGGGAAAACTTCTGCGGCAATCGTAACCTGTGGAGGGCTCTGTCCAGGGTTAAATGACATTATCCGCGGAATTGTAATGGAGCTCTATCAGCGGTACGGCGTGATGCGGATTTTCGGCTTGCGCTACGGCTACGAAGGATTGGTGCCTCGATACGGTCATCTTCCTGTAGCGCTGCGTCCGGACTCTGTTTCGACGATTCACACGTTCGGCGGAACAATCTTAGGCAGCTCGCGCGGCCCGCAGGATGTCGTGGAAATCGTTGATCATCTCGAAGAACTCGATGTTGACGTCCTCTTTGTCATTGGGGGGGATGGAACGCTGAAGGGAGGCGCCGCGATCAACGCAGAGATACGTCGCAGGGAGCTGAAAAAAAGCGTCATCGGAATTCCTAAGACGATCGATAACGACATCATGTACATCGATAAAAGCTTTGGATTTGAAACAGCTTTTGCCGAAGCCGTCAAAGCGATTTCGTGCGCGCACGTGGAGGCTGTCGGCGCTATGAACGGAATCGGATTGGTGAAGCTCATGGGTCGCGACTCAGGGTTTATCGCCAGCCACGCTGCGTTGGCGGGACAGCATGTAAATTTCTGTCTCATTCCCGAAGTTCCTTTTCGCTTGGAGGGTCCCCGTGGTCTTCTCGAAGAGCTCAGATACCGGTTAGCCCATCGGAAGAATATTGTGATCGTGGCCGCGGAAGGAGCTGGTCAGGATCTTATGGAGGTGAATCAAAGCAAAGCGGATGCTTCGGGCAACCGACGGTTGGGGGATATTGGAGTTTTTCTGAAGGACAAAATAAATGAATTTTTCCGCAAACGCCGGATCGAAGTGAATCTGAAATATATTGACCCCAGCTATATTATCAGAAGTGTTCCGGCATCGCCCCAGGACAATGTCTATTGTATGCGACTTGCTCAGAACGCGGTTCACGCGGCTTTGGCCGGCAAGACGAACATGCTTATCGGCCGGTGGCATAGCACGTTTGTCCACATCCCTTTCGATCTGGTGACGCAGGGACGCCGCCGTGTGGACCCCGATGGAGATCTTTGGCAGGCGGTACTGGAGTGCACAGGCCAGCCCGTTCGCATGATGTAGACAGCGAAAACTCGGGGGCAGATTGGTAGGGTCGGCTCTCCGAGCCGACCGCTATTACGAGGCAGACTCGAGCACGAGTACGATTTTCCACCGTCGGAAATGGGTTCAACTTACCCGGCTGTCATCCAGCGCGCCCACCATGTATTGCACAATTTCCCGGCTGTTCGTCTCGCCGGTGCGCTTCTCAGCCGCTCTGCGCCCCCGGTGCATGACCACGATGCGATTCGTCACCGCAAAAACGTCCGGCAACGTATGGCTGACTGCGTAGCCCGTGGTTGCCCAGCTTGGCCGATGTCTGCTGGGCCGCAGTGCCTGCGGCATCCAGGTTATAGTCCTCGCCAACCAAGGTTAGACTGGTAGGCTTTCAAGGGGTAGACTGGTAGGGTCGCATCTCCGAGGCGACCGGTTTCACCGAGGGCACTAGGTGATCCGCCCCTACCGCAGGCACGTCCTACCGTAGGGGCGTTCTCGCCTTGCTTTAGAAGGGGGAATTCGGAAAATACCACTGATCCGCGTTCTCCGACGTGACCAACGGAGAGTTGAGAATATAGGTCCCGTCGATGGCCACCTTCGTTGCGAAACGGAGAGCTGTGACTTCCATTGCCGTCCCGATCATGCTTGGGGAGTAAACGATGTCGACCGGCACCAGGACGTCCTTGTCTTTCACGCGTTTGACAATTTCTTTCATGCCGCCACCTCCGACCACAAACACTTCCTTCTCTCGCTTCGCCTGCCGCAAAGCGTCAAGGACTCCAAGTGCGATGTCGTCATCCTGAGCCCACACTGCATCTATCTTCGGAAAGCGGGTCAGAAAGTCCTGCATGACTTTGAAGCCGTCGTCACGGTTCCAGTTTGCGTACTTGCTATCGAGTACCTTGATATCGGTGCCTTTGATGCCGTCCATGAACGCATCAAAACGCTGATTATCAATAACAGTCGGTAAGCCTCGCAAAACGACTATATTGCCCTTGCCGCCCAGCTTATCGGTAAAGTACTTTGCCGCTATTTTTCCCATTCCCGGGTTATCACCTGCGACGTAGAGATCCTGGATGGTCGCATCCGTAAGAGCTCTATCGACCACCGTAATGTAAACTCCCTTTTTCTTCACTTGCCGCACCGGATCCGTCAGCGGCGCGGATTCGTACGGGAGAATAACCAACGCCTTGATTTGTTGCGTCGCCACAAGGTCTTCCAAGCTGTTGGCCTGATCGCTGGCGCTCGTCGCGGTCACCACCGCAACCTGGATGTTCTTGTATTGGGCTTCGATCCTTTTTTTTGTTTCCTGAGCGAAATAATCGACACCTCCCGTCCAGCCGTGATCGGCCGATGGGATGGAAACACCAATCTTAACGGTTTCATCGGCCTTTGCTGCGCCGACCGCAAAAGACGCTGCGTACAGAGAAGCAGCGACAACTATGTATATGTTGAGACGTATCATGTTTTCTATGGGGGGATTAAAACTAGCGCGTCCTGCTACTGCGCTGCAGAAGTGCAGCTCCAAGAATGATAATGCCTTGCACGGCGCCATTGAGGTAAACACTGATTATACTTGTCAGGTTTAAAATATTACCAATCAGCGTGAGGATCAGCGCGCCGACGATCGATCCCCAAACCCGCCCCGATCCTCCGCGCAGCGCGGTTCCGCCCACCACGACAGCCGTGATCGCTTCGAGTTCCCATAAGACGCCCGTCGAAGACGAGGCCGATCCGAGGCGAGGTACGTAAAGGAGCGTCGCCAACGCAACACAGAATCCCTGTACAACGAATGCAATGACGCGGATGTGGCTTACGCGAATGGCAGAATAATGGGCGACTTCAGCATTGGATCCAACCGCGCGACAATACCGGCCGAACCGCGTTTTGGTAAGGACGATCGTGCCGATCACGACAACGATTGCCAGAACCCAGACCGGTATAGGTACGTTTAACCATGAATCATAAAAAACCGGCCGGTAGGCTTCGCGAACTCCCGAATCGAGCGTCAGGGTACCGCCGTTTGCCATGAAAGTGACAAGCGACCGGAAAATCCCCATCGTGCCAAGCGTGACAATAAAGGAATCAATTCTGCCCTTGGTTGCCAGAAGTCCGTTCACTACACCGGCAAGCAGGCCGACCACAAGCCCCGCAATCATGCCGGCGATCAACGCAGTAGGAAGCGGCGAGCCCGATTGTGCGAGTTGATTCATGACAATGATCATCAAACTCGCAATAAACGCCGCCATCGCCCCAACAGATAAATCGATTTGCCCGGTGACGATCACGAATGTGCCCCCAACGCTGATGATCCCGATGAACGCGCTTCTCGTCAAAACGTTGCTCAAGTTGTTCCATGATAGGAAATTGGGATTTAACAAAACCCCGATAACCACAAGCAAAAGCAGCGCTATCAGCGGCCCGAGGGTTTGCGCCCACTTTGCAATGGTTCGCCAGTTTGATCCGGTTTCCGTCCGCTGATCGGGTTTCGTCTCAACTGCCTGGGCTGAATTCATTGGTCGAAGGGGGAATGCGCCTGTTTCAACCCGGTTGCGTACATCATAATCTCATCTTCAGCTATTGCATCTCCTTCGAGACTGGCCACGATTCGCGATGCCCGCATGACTATGACACGATGGCAAAGCCCGATGATCTCGAGCAATTCCGATGAGATGACGACACACGACCTCCCCTCAGCCGCCATCGCAGCGATTAGATGGTAGATCTGCGCCTTCGTTCCAACGTCGATTCCTCGGGTGGGTTCATCAAAGACGATGATTTCCGGCTCGGTCGCGAGAACTTTGGCAAGGACGACCTTCTGTTGATTGCCGCCGCTGAGCCGGTTCACCGGCATGGAACGGTCCGGAATCTTAATCTGTAATTGTTCGATCGCCCTTTTAAATGCCGCTCGCTCCGCGCGTCGATTAACGAAATAGGCGCCAAATCTTTGTAGACCGAGCAAGGAATAATTCGTTTGCGCATCAAATGAGACCACCAAGCCCTTTCCTTTGCGATCCTCAGGCAGGTAAACAGCACAAAGCGCTCGCAACGCTTTGGGATAATCTGAGAGCTTTATCCGCTTTCCATTCTTAAAGATCATCCCCGATGAGACGCTCCGAAGACCCATGACACCTTCAAACAGTTCAGTCCGCCCCGCTCCGATGAGGCCGGCGAATCCAAGGATTTCACCCTTCTTCAGGCCAAATGACGCGTTGGTTACGTAACCCCGAACGGAGAGATTACGAACCTCCAACACATACTCTTCATCCCTGTTGTAGTTCTTTTTGGGGAAGAGATCCTGCAGGCTGCGCCCAACCATAAGGCGAACAATTTCATTGGGTGAAATTTCGCCCGCCTTCCGAGTGGCTATCAGATGTCCATCGCGAAGCACGGTAATGCAATGAGCCAGGCGTTTGACCTCCTCGAGCCGATGCGAAATGTATATGATTGCCGCCCCCGCTTCTGCGAATTGTTGGATGATTTGAAATAACCGATCGGCTTCGCGCTGCGTTAAAACCGATGTCGGTTCATCCAGAATGAGCGCAGTGGCCCGCTGAGCGACGGCTCTTGCGATCTCGATCAACTGCTTCTCGCTGACTCGGAGGTCCTTGACTTTGGCGTCCAGATCGACGTCCGCGCCCACCTGCGCGAGCACTTTTCGGCCTCTTTCCCGCATCGTCGCCTCGTCAAGAAATGGTCCCTTGGCGACCTCCCGTCCCAGAAAAATGTTCTCAACGACGGTGAGATCCTCGGCGAGATTGAGTTCTTGATGAATAAATCGTACGCCCAGGCTTTCCATCCCGCGAAGGGTTGCCATTTCGATTCGGTTGCCGCGAAAGAAGATTTCTCCGGAAGTTGGCTCGATCATCCCGGCCAGGATTTTGACAAATGTGGTCTTACCCGCACCGTTTTCTCCCACGATCGCGTGGATCTCTCCCGGTTGGAAACTTAGCGTAATCGATTTCAATACCGCAACCGAACCGAATGCCTTCGAGACATCGGATGCAGCTAAAGTTGGTACCGGGGCGGCGCTCGGCCCTGAAGCTGCCGGTTCCGGAGGACTTTGCGGTTTGGGAGGCATTGAGGCGTTTCTATCTTAATACTCACCTCGCACAAATGCTGGCGTGAAGGTAGCGTAACCTCTAACATCGAATTCTTTGGTTTCGCAAGACTTCATTAGGAATCCTGCCTCCCATCCCATCTTCTACTCGCCTTCTTTGCCCGTTCTTAATGCGGTTTCAACCAGACCGATTCAGACGAATTTTTCATTTTTTCCTGATTTTTTTAGGCATTCTAAAAAAATCGGCGCAAGATTATAAACTCCATGAGCACTTTCGACACAAACTGTTTGAAAGTCTTCTCTGCAAAAATGCAGCAGAGTCGTCAGGCGTAGCAGGCTGATTCTGCTGCCTGAGCCTGCTTTGATCTCGAATCTCTAACTAAGATGCAAAACCTGGTAGGGGCAGATCTCCGAGCTGCCCGCCGACAATAGCCTCCTTGCCTTACGGAATCTGCCTTGGTAGAACGGTCCGCTTTGTGAGCGTGCAGGCTATTCCGTCGTTTCTTCCAGATTTGCCTTCAAAATTTTCGGCGCAATGCCCGAAAAAAATCGCAGAACATACACAAGATAGCAGGCCAGGAAGATGCTCTGCACGACGGCAAATGCGAAGTGTCCGTTTCTCTGGATGAGAAGTTCGGGCCACAGATAGATCGTTGCCGTCGCGGCGAAGTGAAACAGGATCATCCCCGGCACGAGCAAGAATATGTTCAGCCGCTGATCTTTCAGGATCAACGCGTAAAGCTCCCGTTCGCCCGGCCCTCGCGCTTCCTCCCGGCGTTGCCGGATGAGGCGTAAATCGACAAGAAAAATCGACCAAGCCAGAACAGCAAAGACGGCGTTGAACGCGTACCAGCGCAACGGATCGGTAAGGTCCGTAAACGTGATCGCCTCGACCAGTGTACACGCTATGTAAAGAAAATTGTGCCCGAACTCCAACGGCCAACGAATCAACGTCAGGGTATGCGAAACAGATCGAGACCAGAACAAGAGAATGATAAGCAATCCATTAAGGACATAGGGCCACTCATCAAACCGCAAATCACCCAGCGGCCCTCTTGAGCTTTCTGTTAATACCGACAGGGCCACCCCCTGGATGATGCTGCTCAGCGTCAGCTCTATGTTAACCACGAGCGAATCCAATTCATGGCGAGTCGTGCGACGGGAGCCTTGCTTTGGGGAAGAGGACATTTGAATACGCTTTTTTTTCCGTCAAAACCGGAGGGAACCCTAGCCTATCAGCCTCGTCGCGGCTCGAGAAGCAAACAGAGCGTTCATCGAACAGGACGATTACGCTGCGACTCTGCGGGGTGAAAAATGCCTCTGTTAATAACGAGACCCAAGCGAGGGGACCGTAGCCCTCAAGAAACCTGTGGCGGAAACGCTCGCTAACAGGAATGGACGCCCATTGCTGGCCGATCCCCTGGAGGGCGTCCGCTCCGTCGGCGCCGTGAATGGTGTTGACGTCGGCTGGCGGTCGCTGCGAGGGGACCGTAGCCTCAAGAAACCTGTGGAGGAAACGCTCGCTAACAGGAATGGATGCCCATTGCTGGCCGATCCCCTGGAGGGCGTCCGCTCCGTCGGCGCCGTGATCTACAAAAAAATCATTAACGAAGAAGGACGCCCAAGGAAGGGTAGGGGGCAGGAGTTGCGAGAGTTCGGGACGCTCTCGATACGCTGGTTCGCTCTGGGAAAGTCCGCTATATCGATGAAAGCTCTCGGCATCTCCGAGCGGCGCGGCTTCCACAGATTTATCAGCCAGC
>DATMQC010000167.1:0-5179 GCA_035567275.1 Chthoniobacterales bacterium
TACCTGCCCGACCCTCGCCATCGCCGGAGCCAATGACATCGCCACACCGGTGCCGGTGATGCAGGAATTGGCCGGGGGTATTCCCGGCGCCCGCCTCCTCATCGTCAATGGCGCCGCCCATCTGGGCAATGTGGAGCGCCCGGGCGAATTCCTGGAGGCTATCCGCGAGTTTGCCTGAACGGCGACAATCAAGGCCGCCCTGTAAGCCTAAATTCCGAAGTTGAGAAGTCGTCCTCGTTCTCGTGCTGCTAATGAACACTTGAACACTCGTAGCATCTTACTGGTGCCGAGCAGATTGCAAAAGTTGCGATTTTGACATTTTTTGGGCCGGCAAAAAGTGTTCATTCCTCACCCAGGAAAAGCGCCCTTTTCTAGGTTACTCGTCGTCGTCCTCGAGAATTCTCACCGTCACACAAATGGAACAAAATAATTGCCAGGAAGATCGGCTCTTTTCTCGGCGCAGAAGCCCAATAAATCGAGAACGAGCACGACGACTATAAGGACGAGGGACGATTCCCTAATTTCGGGATCTGGGTTAAAACGCCCGGGCTGAGTCCTCCTGCCCCTTCGGTGCGCTTTTGGCTGCGGCGGGCGGTTGATAGTCACATTGCCTTGGCGTGTGCAACTCTCTGCTCACGGATAGGTAAATCCGTTCTTCTGGCGGTGTAGAACCCATGTGAAGGCTCCAGGCCCTTTGGAGCAGTTCTTTTTCAGCCTTCGTCATCCGCTCTTTCTGTAGCAAATGCTCGTTCCAGGACGGCACAATCATCTCTAAACGAAAAGTGTTGGGGCGGGTAAGATCTTCATGAAGTCGCCAACTGTACGCCCCATTCCGCAAATGGATCAGGCGCACTTCCCGCATAAGGTCCATGAATTCCCGCCCGTGAGCGCAGTCGACCTCAAACTCGACGGTGATCGACATGGGGCCGTCATGCGGTTGTGGCGTGTAAATCAGTTTGTGCGAAAAGCTCGTGACCGGGGCAGGATCGAAATTGAGAGTTCCGGTGAAGTTGATCGAGAGTGGACCCGCCAGAGCCAAACTAACGAGGAACAGAACCGCCGCTCCAAGCAACGTATAAGTCGTGCCTGTCGCTGCGACCGCAGAACCCCAAATCACCCCGCCAAGAGCCAGTGCCCCCTGTGAAACCATGATGACCGTCGCGTTCATGCGGCCTCTCGCCCAACCGGGCATAGCGCGCTGAGCCGCTACCCAGAGTTCGGAAGCAGACAGCGTCCATCCCACACCGCAGAGCGCTGCAACAACCAAAAAAAGTTCTTTGTGCCGGACAACTGCCATCAACACGTAAACCAGCACAACCAGCAAATTCGCCAATATGATGAGAGTATCCGACGAGTATCGGGCTCTGAGCCGTGGAATGATGAACGCAGCGCCTGCAACCGAGCCTGCCCCCATGCTCGTGAATAAAAGACCAAGTTGAGACGGGTTGAGATGTAGCGTTTTTAAGCCAACGACCGGCATCAACGCCGGAATCACTGAAATGAACAGCGCGAACAATGCGTTCCGTGCCAAGACAATCTGAAGCCCAGGCGCATAACGAACGTAGCGGATCGCTGCCACAAAAGACGCGAAAAAGCTCTCTAAACCACTCCTTGAAGGCCTCGTTGTTCGTTTCCATTGCAGGACAGCAAGGATGACAACGAGGAAGCAGGCGGCATTCGCCGCAAACACAGAGTTCGGTCCGATCAACGGGATCAGCAAACCGCCCAAAGCCGGCCCAATAATTCCGGAGATGTTAAGCTGCAAACCACCCAAGGTCGCCGCCGAAGGAAGCTCTGCATCTGAAACGACCTCAGACACGCTCGACGTCCAGGCCGGCGCATTCAGAGCAAAACCGACTCCGATGAGAAATACGAAAGCCAGGATCACGTAGGGATTGAGAAGATGCAGCCAGCCAAAAATCGCCAGGCCGGCCGCCGCAGCTGCTAACCACAGATTCACCAGGCAGAGTAACTTCTTGCGGTCCACCATGTCCGCGAGGGCGCCGGCAGGCAGTGTGAACAAAAAGAAAGGCAGCGAAGCCACTGTCGACAGAAGCGAAATCAAGAATGGCGACGGAGTGAGCATATGCATCATCCACATCGCAGCCGTATCGTGGGCCGCCACACAGGTTCCGGAGATGAGGGCGGCAATCCACAGTTTCCGGAAAGCCGGGGTTGCTAAGGCGGCCCAAGTCGAAGAAAGCCGGCGATCGCTGCCGACGTGCGTAGACGGCCAATGGAATCTGCCAACCGACGAATTGCTGCTCCCATGCCTCATCTGAAGCTTCATGCCATTTCCCAGGGCGCGGAATCGGGCTGCATAGATCCTGGAATGAAGTGCCGAAATCCGTTCAGGCCAAAGACGAAAAACAAAGGGCCAAGCAAGAGTCGGGCAACGAGCGCTACGATTTTCATGTAAGAGTGTTTCAATTTGTTGGAAACCGCTAAGGGACTGACACAGTGCCCAGCCAGTCTTCAAGGAAGGCCGCTGAAAATAGTAATTTTTATCTGTCTCCGGCGGTATATATTTGTTTCTAAGGTTACGTTAGGACCTACTCAATGACTGCGCAAGAGGGCACATTTTTGATCCATAGTCACAGGCATGCGCCCGATGGATGTCGCCGCATCGCTCCTATCCTGGCGAGAATAGGCGACAAATGGAGCATTCTCATAATTATCTTGCTCGGTGACGGTCCAATGCGCTTCAATGAACTTCGGCGCAAGATCGGTGGCGTTTCGCAACGAATGCTCACGCTCACCGTCAGAGGGTTAGAGCGCGACGGCTTCTTGAAGAGAACTGTGTTTCCAACGATTCCGCCTCGCGTGGATTACGAGCTTACCCCACTAGGAAGGTCGCTGCTGCAGCCCATCCAGCAGCTTGGGATCTGGGCTACAAATAACGTCGATGTGATCGAGGACGCTCAGCGTCGCTACGATAAGGCGGCAGGGCGACAGACAAAGGGGCCAGCAGCCCGAGAAAGTTCCAAGTCAATCGTATAGGGGTCCGTTTCGCGCATCGACCCCAAATAATCAAGCTTCGCCTGGTAAACTTTCTTCCCGCGTGTCCGGCCGGCGAACTGACACCATCGTCGTTAGAACAAGCGAGACAATCAAGAGCGCGCTGCCGATCCAGAAAGGCGCCTGGCCAAACTCCGGGGTGCGCCTCGGGTTGAAGGCCAGAAGCCAGCCCCCAAGCAGCGGCCCAACAAAACGCCCAAGGCTTGCGCAGGCCTGCATGAGGCCCAGGACCCGTCCCTGCCAATACTTGTTCACGGAACGTGAAACTAATCCGTTGATCGTTGGATTGATGAAAGCATTTCCTACCGCGATACCGGCGGTGACCAAAAACAGCATTGTTTCCGTTTGCACTAGCGGCAACGCGAAGATGCTGCACGACAGTAGTGCCAGGCCGGTGATGGCGATTCTTTTCTCCGTAAAATTCTTCAGCAAAGGTCCGATCAATGCGCCTTGGACGATGGCACCAATGACGCCAACGCTAGCGAAGACATAACCATTCGCGCTAGCGTTATAACCGAAACGATCTTCCGTAAAGATCGCGAAAAAGGCCGTCAAAATCGAAAATCCGGTCATCATGAAAAAGTATGCCGCCATGAGAGGCAAGATCACCAAACCAAAACCTTGTCTGAACAAGGTCACGAAAGTATCTCGATCTGGTCGGGAGCCTTCTTCCACAGGCAGGCTCTCGGGCAGAATGAAGAAAATTAACACCGCATTGACCGCCGCGAGTCCTCCCGCAAAATAAAAGGGCGCCGAAAGTGAGATCTGGCTAAGTACACCACCAATCAGGGGTCCGAAGATGAACCCGACCCCAAACATCGCGCCAAGCAGTCCCAGCGCTCGCGAACGATCTTGAGGTGGCGTTACGTCGGCGACGTAAGCCTGGGTGGTTGAGACGTTCGCTCCGAATATTCCGTCAATGGTTCGAGCAACGAAAAGCCAAAGAAGCGAGTTCGCCGCTCCCATAATGAAGAAGCCGGTGGCCTGACCGATGGTGCTCAACAGTAGGATTGATCGCCGGCCGAGGCGATCGGAGAGCGCGCCCACGATTGGGGAGAAGATGAACCCCATGCCCGAGTACACCGCAAGCAGCATCCCGGTAGTGAACGGCGAAGCACCGAATCGCTCAGCGTACAACGGGAGTACGGGGATGACGATGCCAAAGCCCACCATGTCGATGAAAACCGTTAGAAGCAAAATCGGCAGCGGCGATAAGTGCCTGCTGCCAGATCTTGGTAAACGGTTGGACTTCATTCAAAGAGGCGCCAGGGTTGAAATATGCTTCGAGCTCCTGGAGCAATTAGCTCTCATGTGCTCAAGCGTCTGGCAACCGCCGACCGCACAATATTCCAAGTGCACCGTCTCCTAAATCCCTTGGGTTTCGCCGGAGGCCAGTTGGCTGTTTTTCAAGGCGCGAGCGAAGCGCCGCTATCTGAATCATAACGGCCGAGCGAGCTCTTACGCCTTCGGCGTGTTAAAATCTCCTTGGCGCTATGCCCATCAAGACCTCCAGACTCCTCAACGTAGACGTACGCTAAACAGGTGCATATTCCGCGGTCAAACCGGCAGGCAGTGGTTGGGGCTGTGGTGGACCGGGTTTCCGCTCGGCGAGTTGATGGTCGGAAGGCAATCAAACGAGCTGGCTGTTAAGATGACAATTACGGCAAGAGCGACAAAAAGCAGCCCCTCTCCAGGAACGTAGTGTTTCTTGCTTCTAACAAAACGAGCGACTTTCTATGCGTTCCGAAAACCACGAACATCAAAATGAGCCTATCGATTAGACCGTTAGTCAAAAAAGCCCAATGCGGCTTGTGCAATACCCAACGAGAACTCTCGTCTTGGGATTCGAACTTGGCCAGCCGCATCTGTGAGGACTGCGAACCATTTCTGGAAGCAGCAGAGATCGCGCTGATGGCTGCAAAATGCGGTCACCCTTCCGACATGCTCGTTTTCCGCAATCCGTAGCGAGGCGGCAATAAACGACCGCATGATGCGGCCACACCCAGAACGGGAGAAAAAACCGCGGCATAGGGGTCACTCGTCCATTTGGAAAAAATTGTACGCTAAGGGGCAAAGCAGCGGTCGTTGGGACAGCGATTACGGCAGATGGGACAAAAAACGGCCGGTCTCCAAAATTACAGCTAAAGAGATAGGTATGACC